>CADBPK010000021.1 GCA_902796465.1 uncultured Erysipelotrichaceae bacterium
ATGCCCCGCCCGCATGATCGCAGTGACCATGCGTAAGAACGACATCGTAAGGAAGCTGTGTCAGCTTTTCCACATATCCTTTCAGATCTCCGATACCCATACCGGTATCCAGCAGAAGCGCTCTTTCTTTTCCGCGGATCAGGAACATACTGACACCAAACGGGGTCTTAATACGTGTCACATGTTCACTCACCAGTTCATTTGTAAATAATTGCATAGACCCTCCTCAAGCTAAAGTGCTGTCTGAAAGGGGGCAGGCAGCACTTGTTTTTTATTACTGAACTGTTTCTGCTTCTCTGGCCGCTTCTTCTGCGAGCAGTTTCTTGTCATACATTTTGTAGAAAGGCAGATACAGTACGATTGCCAGCGGGATTGCGAGCAGCTGCCATAACGCTACCATCCAGTTGCCCTGTACCAGGCCATAGAGTACGACCGGAACCTGCATGGAAACCTGTGCACCGGAAAGCGGTGTAACGATACCGGATACGAATCCGAGATAGAAGAACAGGTTTGTGACCAGCGGTACGATCAGGACTGACGGCAGGAACATATATGGATTCAATACGTTCGGGACACCGAATACGACCGGTTCACCGATATTGAAGATAGCAGCCGGCATTGCGACTTTGCCGATTTCTTTAAGCTGTTTGGATTTGCAGAATAACAGCATGACCAGACATACAGCGACTGTGGACTGACCGACAACTGTCATCAGGGACATGCCGATCGGGTTTGTTGTTTCACCCGCAAGTCTTGCGGCATCGATGGATAAGAAGATCGGCATGAAGATGCCTGCACAGACGTTGAATCCGTGAATTCCGAACCACCACAGGAACTGAATGAATACCTGGATGAAGAGATAACCCGGCAGGGAACCACCGATATTGGTAAGCGGTGTCTGCAGATATGTATAGATCAGCTGATGAACGCTTCCGAATGAAGTATTGCCGAAGATCATTGCGATGATCATGAATACAAGCGCCATAAGGAAGCCCGGGATCAGGGAAGCAAACGATCTTCCTACAAACGGCGGTACACCGTCCGGCATCTTGATGACCCATCCCTTTTTCTGGAACAGGACAAATACTTTCGCTGTGATGATCGCAACGATCATAGCTACGAAGAGACCCTTGCAGCCAAGCCAGCCAAAGCTGTACGCAAGATCACCGGCTCCGAAGAGAACGCCTTCGCCATCCAGCGCATACGGTGTAACGATCAGGAAATTGATCAGTGAGAGCACGCCTGCGGATAATCCGTCTTCCTGCTCATGTGTTGCGTAGGCATAACCGATTGAGAAAGCCGCATAAATTGCGAACAGACCCATTGTTACATTATAGGGAACCAGCAGATAATTGCTCAGTCCGCTGGAAGCCAGATAATCCGTCCATGCTGTGATCGGGAAGTTCGCGATCAGATAGAACATGGAACTGATGATCGTTACCGGCAGGATCGCCATAAAACCTTTGGAGATCGCCTGCAGTGATTTGTTGTTGTTGACCCAGGTTGCGAACGGCAGCAGGATCTTTTCCACTAATTCATTCAACTTATCCATCATACATTTTTGTAAATATTCCGTTGATGCATTTATTTATGGAATATTTTCCTCCTCGACCATAATATAATACCCTTAAAACTCCCTGTCAACACAAAAATGAAAATTATTCCGATTTTTTTATTTTATCGGAATATTTTCTTTCTTTTGAATCTCTGCGCTGATATACGCGAGCAGTATTTCGTTGAATACCGAGTATACCGGTACATTTTCCAGCACCGAACCATGAGGCGCTGACAGACTCGGCAGAACCACACACTTATCTGCGTATTCCTCCTGCGCTGCCGCAGCCCGGTTTGTGATCAGGATCACTTTACAGCCGCAGTTTTCCTTTAATTCCACCACACTCTTCACGATCGTGGATCTGGCGGAAACGCTGTATAAGAGGAGGACATCCTCTTTTTCGGCGCACAGATCAACCGTATGGACAGCAGTCGGGGAATCCAGAACCGCCGCCTGAATACCGTACATCAGCAGGGAATAATAGAGCTGTACAGCACTGACAGCAGAATTGACTTCCCCTGCAAGATAAAGCTTTCTTGCCTTTACGATCATTTCTGCTATTTCCCTGATATTCTCTTCCTGAATGGTATGGTGCAGCAGACGGATCGTATCGGCGTACATATCTTCGATCGCTGTGATACGGTTTTCGTTTTCAGTGCTGTCTTCCTTGGTTTTGCTGTTGACATAATTGATCAATGCGAATCGGAATTCGGAGTATCCGCTGTATCCAACCTTTTGGCAAAAGCGCATGATCGTTGTTTTTGCTATGCCGATTTTATCAGACAGTTCCTGAATCGAATGGGTCTGCACCACGCTCAGATCCTCACAGATCTTCTCACAGGCTTTCAGTTCATTTTTTGTCAGCGTACTTTTTTTCAGCTGAATATTTTCCATAAAGTTCATATCCTGATCCTCGTTTCGGAATTTATTCCACTCTCATTATATACGACTTTATACTTTTTTACTGTATATCCTGCTGTCTCCGCCGCGCCGGTCTTTCATGAATCCACATAATTCATAACCGTATTTTTCATATAATCCTTCTTCGCCGGTGGAAATATAGATCTGTTTAAATCCATCTTCTGCCGCCAATGATTCCGCGTATGTCAGCAGCTTTCCGATATAACGATGTCCCCGGTATTGCGGAAACGTATATACAAACCCGATCCACGGTTTCAGATCCGTGTCCGGAATATCATCCTTCTCTGCATATGTACAAAAAGAGACGAGTGCGCTGCCTTCCGTTAAAAGCAGCACCTCCGTCTTTTCACCGCAGAGATCTTTCAGCCTGTGATTCCGGAGATATTCATATAAATGCTTCCCTGCTCTCCAGTCACATTTTCCTATCTCATCCAGCCAGAGTTTCTGATCATCACTTTTAAAATATTTTTCAATTTTCATACTTGTTCCATTGTTGTTATCTATTTCAAAGATAGCAGGATGTTTTTCACTTCCTCAATGCCAAGATCCAGCAGTTCAGCTATTTCTTCATCTGTTTTATTCTTCTGATGCAAAGAAAGGATCAGTTCCCGATTTCTTTGTGCATATCCTTCTTCCCGGCCTTTTTTCATGCCCTCTTCCCGGCCTTCTCTTCTCTCATAATGAAGTTTTGATCTCATATCCATAAACTCTGCCCTCCATACAGGATCCATCTTTGCTTTCCGCACTTCCTCTTCCAGCTGACGGATATAACTGTCTTCACTCTCTTTTCCGTTGACATACTCCGCAAACGCCTTCAGCTGCGGATACTTCTCCCTGTTCTTTCCTTCACAATTGAGAAAGATGACTGTCGTTTCATCTCCTAATTCTTTCCCCGTCTCTTCGCATACATTCCTGTATGTATACATCATCATGTTATCATCAAAAGGATCCTTCGGGCAGATGAATATCACGTACTGTTTCCTCAGTTCCCAGTAATCCTGCCCTTTGAGCAGATCATCCATATCCATGACCGACTGATAATACCTCGTCCTCTTCGCCAGATCCTCTTTCTTTCCCACCTGCATCTCCACAGAGAACATATGTTCATCATCTTCCGTGAACACATCCACCCGGATCCCGTGCTTCCCGTAATACTCTTCCATGCTTTTCTGCGGGATAATGCATTTCAGATCTGTAAAGTCGATCTCCGGCAGGATCCTTTCCAGCAGCGGTCTCAGGTTCTTCATGTCCTGCATTACTTTCCCGAATATAAAGTCATCCTGTATCGTCAGTTCATCAAATGTTTTTTCTTTCATGTCTTTCCCTCCTGCCTGCTTTATTCGCTGACAGTAAGAAAGATCAAAAAAAGAGAATGATCTTTCATTCCCTTCCTGCCGGTCTCGGAATAGCCCCGGTGACCTTATGCGGCTCATACAGCTCTTCCAGATACGTGATATCTTCTTTGTCCAGTTCAAGATCTATGGCTTTTGCTGCCGCTTCAAAGTGATTCTTTTTTGTGGCCCCGACGATTGGTGCCGCAACCCCTCTGGCATACTGCCATGCCAGGGCTGCTTCGCTCATGGATACATGATGCTTGTCTGCCACATCTTTTACACGTTCCACAATGCGGATATCGCTTTCCGCCGCATGGTCATATCTGCGCTTCAGAACCTGATCGGTTTCATTTCTCTTCGATCCGGAATCCCATCCGGTATGTGCGAGATGTCCGCCCGCCAGCGGACTGTATGACAGGCGGGATACCCCGTATTGTTCACAGATGGGAATGAGTTCCCTCTCGTCTTCCCTGTATAACAGATTGTAATGATTCTGCATGCTTGAGAACATGGTCCATCCATGTTTCTCCGCGCAGATCTGCATATTGTGGAACTGATATCCGTACATGGCAGAAGCGCCGATTGCCCTGACTTTTCCGGCTTTGACCAGACTGTCCAGCGCTTCCAGTGTCTCCTCGATCGGTGTATCATAGTCGAACCTGTGGATCTGGTACAGGTCTACATAATCTGTACCTAGTCTTTCCAGCGTACCGTCAATTTCACGCAGTATAGCGTTCCGTGACAGTTTTCCTTCGTTGTAATAGACCTTGGAAGCGATCACGATCTTTTCTCTTGGTATGCCCAGATCCTTTATTGCTTTGCCGATATACTCTTCACTTGTCCCGAAGCTGTACTGATTTGCCGTATCGATAAAATTCACACCCAGGTCATACGCAAAAGAGATCATTTCCTTTGTCTGTTCCGGATCCAGTGTCCACTGGTAAAAATCCTCCGAAGCCCTGCCGAAAGACATCCCGCCTATACACAGTCTGGATATCCTGATGCCGGTATTTCCGATTTCCGTATATTTCATTATTTGGCTCCTTTTTTTACCACAGTCTTTAATTCTTTCTGAAACCGCCGGTCTTATTTCTGGCTATAACTGACAGTTTGATCAGACCCGGCATGGAACTGATGTACCTTATTTTCTCTTTAAGAGAGCAAGACGCCCATTCTTCTTTGGTGTATCTGATCCTGCGTCTGTAAGAGTTTACTGTTTTCATCAACTCTGCCTGATCGTCTTTCGGGGCTTTTTCCATGATCCACTCGTATGCCCCGAAACATAACGTCATATAAAAATTTTTGAGATCTTTGGCAAATTGAGGATAATTCTTCTCGATATAGTTCAGACTATGCCAGTATGTTTCAAGCGCATCCAACCGCTGTCTGAGAAATTTACCCGATGCACTTTCCGAATGTCTCCGCCAATGATAAAGCATATTATCGATGTACGCGATCTTATTGCATTTTCCGAAAACATAACACGAAAAAAGCACATCCTGTGCCTGCCGGCCATATATAAACGGTATATCCTCTATCAATTCTCTGCGATATAGTTTATCCCACACCTGATGATTTACAGGCTTAAGACTAAAGCTGAAGCGTCGCAACGCCTCTTCTTTGGTTATGATCACCGGCGTGTTCATTTCCTTCGGGATGTTGACCACTTCAGGTTTACCCTGAAATCTTTCATATGCGCATTCAGAAACATCTGCCCCGGTTTCGCAGATTGCCTGATATAAATATTCAATATACTCGGGCTCCAGAATATCATCGCTGTCAACGTATGCTATATAAGCGCCGGTTGAAGCAGCCATCCCGACATTCCTGGCATCGGAAAGTCCTCCGTTCTCCTTGTGAATCACCCTGATACGGGAATCCTTTTCCGCCCATGTGTCGCATATTTCAGGACATCTGTCCGGTGAACCGTCATCCACAAGGATGATCTCAAGATTTTCATATGTCTGGGTAACAACGGATTCCATGCATTCATCCAGATATTTTTCTACTTTGTATACAGGAACAATTACACTGATCAGTTCCATCACTTACTCCTTTGTATTATTTTATCACTCCGGAAGAAAATCCTTGTCAGACTGTCTTATGCCGGATGTACAGTCATCGATATACAGAATTACTATACAGGGAAGCACAATATTCCATGTGCAATTAAACAATTACGATCTGCACAAGAGATGTTGTTTTCTCTTCATTCTTCTGATTATCGGTTCCGGATCGGGATTACACTTCCGGCAGAATTTCTGATTAAAACCGACAGTTTGATCAGACCTGGCATGGAACTTATATATCTGATCTTGTCCTTAAGAGAACAGGACGCCCATTCTTCTTTAGTGTATTTGATTTTACGGCGGTACGTATTTACTGTTTTCATATATGCAGCTTTGCTGTCTTTTGGTCCATTTTGCATGATCCATTCATATGCACCGAAGCAAAGTGTTAAAAAATAGTTCTTGGCGTCTTTGACAAACTGCGGATAAAACTCCTTGAGATACTCAATACTTTGCCAGTGCGTTTCAAGGGAATCCAGCCGCTGCCGAATAAACTTCCCGGATGCGCTTTCTGAATGAACCCGGTAATGGTAGAGAATTTTATCAATGTATGCTATCTTATTGCATTTCCCGAAAACATGACACGAAAACAAAACATCCTGTGCCTGCCTGCCGTACAGAAACAACTCATCCTCGATCAACTCGCGACGGTACAGCTTATCCCATACCTGATGATTTACAGGCTGAAGGCAGTTGCTGAAATGATACAAAGCTTCTTCTCTCGTTATGATCACAGGCGGGCTTATTTTTTTCGGGATATTGACCGTTTCTGGTTTGTCCCGAAATCTTTCATATGCGCATTCGGAGACATCGGCGCCGGTTTCGCAGATTGCCTGATATAGATATTCAATATATTCAGGCTCCAGAATATCATCACTGTCAATGTGTGCGATAAACGTACCGGTTGAATCAGCCATTCCGACATTCCTGGCATCGGAAAGACCTCTGTTCTCCTTGTGGATCACCCTGATACGGGAATCCTTTTCTGCCCATGCATCACACATTTCAGGGCATCTGTCCGGAGAGCCGTCATCCACCAGAATGATCTCAAGATTTTCATATGTCTGGGTAACAACGGACTCAATGCATTCATCCAGATATTTTTCAACTTTATATACAGGAACAATTACACTGATCAGATCCATACCGGACTCCTTCTAAACATTTTTAATATTTTACCATGCCCGCAGGTATGTGTCCTCACGCAAAAATGTAAATGTTTTCATAAATGATGCAAAATATTTTCAGAAATATGTAAATAATTGTTCTGTTATGTTGTTTTAATAATTAAGGAATGATAAAATACACCCATCACGATAGAGGCGCGGGAACGACGATATCAGGCAGAGCCGGCAGGCGTCTGATGCCCGGTAAAAGCAATTCCGCCGAACTGCCTGTCAGGGCACTGACAGACGGTGGGCTGACGGAGAATATCCGTCAGACTGTCTGCGAAAGCAGGAGTGCTGTCAGATGGTAGGAAATGATCATGCCGGCAGCGCTCTGCCGGCATTTTTTTGGAGGTAATTATGAAGGCAATCGGAGGCGTATCCATTCAGACACTGGCAGAAACATACGGAACACCGCTGTGTGTATTTGATGAGGAAGTCCTGCGGCAGAAACTTTCTGCGTACGCATCATCCTTCCGCTCAGACACACTGGAGACCGGCGTGCTGTACGCATCCAAAGCCTTCAGCTGTAAAGCGATCATATCCCTCGCTAAGGAATACGGTCTCGGGCTGGATGTCGTATCGCAGGGTGAGATGTATACAGCCCTGGCGGCAGGCTTTGACCCCGCAGATATCTATTTCCACGGCAACAACAAGACCCCGGCCGAACTGGACTACGCCATTGCGCACAACATCGGGACGATCGTCGTGGACAACCTGGCGGAAGCGGAACTGCTGGCTGATAAAATGAGCGGACAATACAAAACAGTCCGTACCCTGCTCAGGATCAATCCCGGAGTTGAGGCACATACGCATCATTACATCGCAACTGCCTATGTGGATTCCAAATTCGGTATTTCCCTCCTGCATGAAGACGAGATCATCGAAACGATCCGCACCCTGCAGAAACGGAAAAATATCATATTCGACGGCATCCATGCCCATATCGGTTCCCAGATCTTCGATACGGATGCATTCGGCGAAGAGATCCGCAAGATGTTCGCATTCGCGGACAGGCTGAACACCGTTTACGGCATACCTGTTAATACCGTCAACCTCGGCGGCGGCTTCGCGGCAGCGTATCTGGAAGAAGATCACCCGACACCGATCCCGGAGATGTGCCGGTATATCATCTCCCGGTGCGAGGAAGAAAACAAAAAACTGAAAGAGCCTGTGCGGAAAGTCCTGATCGAGCCCGGCCGCAGCATCGTCGCCGAAGCCGGATTCAATATCTACACCGCAGGCTATATCAAGAAAACACCCGGCAAAACATATGCCTTCGCCGACGGCGGGATGAACGACAACATCCGTCCTGCCCTTTACCAGGCAAAATACGATGCATTCATTGCCGGAAAGGAAGAACAGGAAAAGACGGTCGAATATACGATCGCCGGCAAATGCTGCGAATCCGGTGATATCCTGATCGACAGCATTAAACTTCCGGAAATACAGACCGGCGACCTGCTGGTTCTGAAATCCACCGGTGCCTACGGGTACTCGATGGCAAGTCATTACAACAAGATCCCGCTTCCCGCTGTGGTATTCGCAGCAGAAGGAAAGTCGAGGATCGTCATACAGCGTGAAACATTCGAACATCTGATCTCACTGGAGATATAGGAGGAAATATGATCAAAGGTTCAATCGTCGCTTTAGTCACACCGTTCCATGAGGACGGAAGCGTTAATTTCGAAGCACTCGGAGAATTGCTGGACTGGCATCTCTCCAACTCCACCGACGGTATCCTGGTACTCGGTACGACCGGTGAAAGTACGACCATGACACACGAGGAAGATGACGCAGTCGTGGAATATACGCTGAAAAAGGTCAATCACAAGGTCCCTGTCATTGCCGGATCCGGATCGAACGACACCGCAACGATGCTGATGAAAAGCAAGAAGTACGCGGACCTCGGTGCCGATGCCCTGCTGGTCATCACACCGTATTACAACAAGGCAAACGAAGAAGGCATGATCCGCCACTTCACAACAGTAGCCGACCAGGTCAGTGCCCCCTGCATTCTCTACAATGTACCCGGCAGGACCGGATGCTCCCTGAGCGTCAGCGCTGTAGAACGTCTGTCCAAGCATCCGAATATCATCGGGATCAAGGAAGCCAGCGGCAACATTTCCTACGCGGTAAGCATCTCCCGTTTCCTGAGCGATGACTTCGTCATGTACTCCGGCAACGACGATATGATCGTTCCGATCCTCTCACTCGGCGGATCGGGCGTTATCAGCGTATTTGCCAACACCAACCCGAAGGAATGTCATGACCTGACAGCCAACTGGTTCGCGGGCAACCATCAGGCAGCCCTGGAGATCCAGCAGAAATACCTGGATTACATCCATGCCCTGTTCTATGAAGTCAACCCGATCCCGGTCAAGGAAGCCCTGAGAGCCATGGGCTTCAACGTCGGCGGATACCGGCTGCCTCTCTATGACATGGCAGAAAAGAACAAGGAACACCTGTATGCGGAAATGAAGAAGGTCGGCCTGTTATGAAGATCCTGATCGTCGGAAAAGGAAAGATGGGCTCCCTGCTCAAAACAGCAGCGGAAACTGCCGGATATACCGTAACCGGAATGGCTGATGCCTTCGATCTCGATGCCGTAAACAACGCGGAACCGGCAGATATGGTGATCGACTTCAGCCACCGTGACAACCTGGACTGGGTCATTGAATA
>CADBPK010000022.1 GCA_902796465.1 uncultured Erysipelotrichaceae bacterium
GGGTTGACGATCGTGGTATAAGGATTTGTCTTTGCAACACCTTCCTGGACCTGTCTGATCGCATCGTTCATATCCATGTTCATGATCTCTTCAAATACTTCATGATGATGCGGGAAGACAAGCTGGGGATGGATCGCATTGCACATGCGCACGATCTGGTCAGGTGTATTCCTGGGGAACTGGACGATTGCCATATCCACATCGTACTTCTTTACTCTTTCCAGTGCGTCTGTTGTAACTCCGCCGCCCCAGACCATGATCCGGAATCCGTTTTTCAGGGTAATGATGAAATTGGAATACTCATAGGATCCGTGCAGGTTCAGCGGAAGCTGGTCATCAGGTACGCCCGCTTCTTTGAAAGGAGTTCCTTCCTTGATTGCGGATGGTTTGTCAAAAGTACCGAGTTTGATGTGTTTTGCCCAGAATGTATCGAGACGGAAGTCATCCGTATAATATGTTTCGTTCGGATAGACCGGTGTTATCCTGTAGGAAGGAATGTCGAATGTCTCTGCCAGGCACAGGGCAGATTCCCTGCCGACAAAGATCTCGGAATCAAACTTTTCGGAAAGTTCACCGATATCCATGGTGTGATCAAAATGGGTATGGGATACCAGCATATACTGTGCGCCTTCGATATCCTCATTGGTGAGCTGCCTGTTGGTGCTGTGGTTGACGAACGGATCGATCAGTATCCCTTTTCCGTTCGGCAGTTTCAGTTCATAGCAGGCATCATTGACCCAGCGGATCTGAACATTGTTTACCGTGTAATTCATTTGATTATTCCTTTGTGATCAATGCAGACCGGGCAGTGCGCCGGAACCGACCTGCAGCAGCAATACCATGATGAAGCCGACTACTGAAGCGATCGTTGTACCAACCGTCATGATCATGGTTGTCTTATTGTAATCAAAGTTGTCAAGCTCCTTGACTTCCCAGAATCCGCCGTCTGTCGGTAAGGAAAGACCGATAGCGCCGCAGCAGATCGCGAGACCGAGCAGGATCATATTGGCACCCATTTCCTGGGCAACCGGGCCGAGGATCGTAGCTGTTGTCAGCAGCGCAACTGTGGAAGAACCAAGAGCGGCTCTTAACAGGATGCAGAGAACAAATGCCAGGACAATGACAGAGATATTCATGCTGGAGAGTGTTGCAACAAGGACATCACCGATGCCTGTAGCTGTAACGATAGCACCGAAGGATCCGCCTGCACCGAGGATGAAGAGGATATTGCCCTGTTCATTGAATACTTTTGGAATCATCTTGCCGAACGGTGTCTTGAGATATTTCTTGAGGCACAGCATGGCAACAAGAACAGAGATCAGCAGTGAAAGTGTACCGGAGCTTGCTGTCAGAGCGTTTCCGATCATACCGGCTGTGCTTTCAGGACCGCTGAGTCCGAGAATTGTTCCGAGCATGATGATTGCGATCGGAAGGAAGATCATAGCCAGTGCCAGAGCAGCGCTGGGTCTGTTTTCATCAGAAGCTGCTTCATTCTGTTCAGCCTGATCCGGATCAAATCCCCACGGAACTTCATACGGATACTTTTTGCCGAGGAATTCGCCCCACAGCCAGCCGCCGATCAGAGCAGCAGGGACGGAAACGAGCAGCGCATAAAGGATAAACCAGCCGACATTCAGACCAAGTGTGGAAGCAACTGCCAGAGGACCAGGTGTCGGGATTACCAGACAGTGGGTTACGAGCAGACCGATGGATAAAGCTGTCGCATAAACGATTACATTTTTCTTTGTCTTGTAAGCAAGTGATTTGTTCATCGGGTCCAGAATGATATAGGCAGTTCCCATATAAACCGGGATGGAAATGATGAAGCCGATGATGTTCATAGCGAGAGATGAATGTTTCTTGCCGGCGATCTTTAATACAGAGTCAGCGAGAACTTCAGTTGCGCCTGATTCTGAGAGCATTTCGCCGAGAAGGGCGCCGAGTCCGAATACGATACCGAGACTTCCGAGAATACCGCCGAATCCGCCGGTAATACTGGACACGATCTGTGTCGGCTGCAGCTTCATAAGAAGACCGACAACGACACATGCAGAGATCATAGCAAAGAATGGGTGAATCTTAAGTTTGGCAATTGCCAGCATCAGATATGCAATAGCTGCCAGGAAAACGATAATTGTGAATGTACTGCTCATGATAATCCTCCTGTTGTCAGGTGCTTCACACCTTAATTTCAATTTCAGTATACCGGTATACCGGTATACAGTCAAGATGAATAAAATAAAAAAAGCAAATATTTTTGCTTTTTTCAGCCAATCATCCGGATGCAGATATCTCTGGACGATTCCATATGGTGCATGACGCTGAAGTAGATTTCACTTTCATCCGCCGGTTCCTGAGATACTATCTTGTCGTAAATGTTTTTATGTTCCTGCCATGCTTCAAGGGGTCTCCCCTCCTGTTCAAAGCTCTTCGCTGCGATGTCCGACAGCATATGGCTGTAGGAATTCATCATATTGATCATGTCCCGGTTTTTTGAGAACCTCACAATTTCCCGGTGAAAGTCCATATCAAATTTCAGGCTGATGTTATGCGGCTGGTTTTCATCGATCGCCTGCTTCATGTTTTTCAGGCTCTCTTCCAGTTTCTGCAAAACGATCTCAGCATCCGGTTCAGAGCGGCGCCTGTAAAGGTACAATGCGCAGAACCCTTCGATCGCAGTTCTTACCTGATAAGTATTCACAATATCCTCTTCACTCATTTTGTGAAGGCGGAACCCTTTTGAAGGCACGATATCAATGTATCTGTCCTGGCTCAGACGCATCAGGGCATCCCGCATCGGTGTTCTTGAGACATCGATCTCTTTCGCGAATCTCGTTTCGGAATAGAACTCATCCGCATTCAGCTGTCCGGATGTGATGAGATCCCGGATGTAATCATAAGCCTTTTGTGCAAGCGGCTGATATATTGTCATAGATACGCCCTCCCGGATACCAGTATACTGGTATACATGTTCTATATTATATCAGTTTCATCAAAGTATCTCCCGTTTAATTCCTTCTTTCTTCACAGATTTCCTTTCGTTTTCAGAAGGTATCCATAATCGATGGCCTGATGAAAAAAAGGTGTCCTCCGCAGGGAGATCACCGCATTGTCCGCATCTCATGACTGATTCAGTCTTTTTTTCTTTTCAGCGATTTCAGATAAGTTTTCGTTTCCGGTGTGATCCGGTAACTTTCGACCGCTTTCTGGATGGTCTTGTTGTGCACCCACAGGGACAGCTTCCCGTTTTCCAGATACGGGATGACAGCTTCATACTGCTTTGCCAGTGCGGTCGCGAAATACCATGCCTGCATCATCCGTATATAGTATTCCTCCCGGTCTATGCCGCTGACCAGTTCCGGATAGGAGGCATCAAAATCCGCATCAAGATAGTGACGCATCAATGTGCCGATCCCGTAACGGACTGTATACACATGATCGCTTTCCAGCCACTTCAGGACATGCGGCACCAGTCCCTGTTTATGTTTCGCGAATACTTTGGGTGAGAACTGGTCACAGGTCATCCAGTTGTCTATATACGGCAGGAACCGTTCCGTTTCCGTCATGCACGCATCATAATCCTTCATTTCCCCCAGCAGGAACGCATGGACCTGGTCTTCCTCAAAATACGTATGCGGCAGGTCATCCAGGAATTCCGCACAGTCACCCCTTTTCCATAAGTTACGCGCATATTTCTTCAGCGCCGGCGTACGCACACCCAGCATTTTCCCGTCTTCCATATCCGGACAGAGTTTCCTGCTGAAAGCCGCGTATTCCGGATCCGCCATTTCCTTCAGGTCATTTATGATCTCTTTATTATTCATATTCATTATTATATAAAAAACGGGATGTCATATGACATCCCTTATTTACCGCCGCCTCTCTGAATACGCAACAGCGGGAGTATACCACTCAGTTCTTTGTCCTTCTCTGACCGCTGTTTTCCGTTCCGCGGACTTCCTCATGGTAGAAGTAGTCCACGATCGTTGGATGTCCCTTCGGAACACGTTCATACGGTGTTTCATTGTCCACGAAACGGCAGCCGTACTTCTCTGCCATCTCTCCGGCTTTCTTTTCCAGACCCTCAAAGTAACTCCGGTCTTTCCTGTTGTAGATCTCATCGTAGAGCGACATCAGGTCAGGATGCTTCTCCGCGATATAGTCCATGATATCCTTCTTGAACCCGCCGCGGAGATTCAGGTTTTCCAGCCAGACCAGATCACACCGGTCCTTTGCTCGTTCAAAGATCGCTTCAATATCCGTTATGCCCGGGAATACCGGGGAAATGAAGCAGACAGTCCGGATCCCTGCGTCATAGATCTTCTTCATGGCTGCGAGACGCCGCTCGATGCTTACCGCATCGTCCATGTCATTCTTAAATTCTTCATCCAGCGTGTTGACGGACCAAGAAACAGTCAGACGGCAGTTCCGGTTGATCTCTTTCAGAAGGTCCAGATCCCGCAGCACCAGATCGGACTTCGTACAGATCAGGATGTCGCCGCCGCTGTCCTTCAGTTCTTCCAGGATCTTCCTGGTATTCCGATATGTCTCTTCCAGCGGATTGTAGCCGTCTGTGACCGTGCCGATCACGATCTTCTGACCAGCATATTTTTTCGGATCTTTGATGGCAGGCCAGTGCTTCACATCCATGAAGGTTCCCCAAGGTTCCGTATGTCCCGTAAACCGCTTCATAAAGGATGCGTAACAGTATCTGCAGGCGTGGGGACATCCCACATATGGATTGACCGAATATCCGCCGAGCGGTGTATTCGATTTGGTCATTACACTTTTCGTTTCAATATGGTTTACTTTGATCTCCTGCTGTTCCATTTCTTTTGTTCCTCCAATACGTGGTTCATCGGTTCCGGGAGTTCCTGCACCATGTTTTCCTCCCCGATGACCGGGACCAGGTCTTCTTTCATAAAGACCGGGATATTCTTTCTGTGGGCTTGTTCTGTCAGGCTGTATGCCCACTCCGGCGCTGTATGTACCTTCTTCTTCATCGGACCGGTCATCGTTCCGACAACGATCCAGTCGATCCCCGTCAGATCCACTTCACCTGGGTCATCAAACAGCGGCTCAAACGTCACGTGATAATGCTTCGCCCGGACGTTTTTGCGCAGCGCATCCAGCCGCCATAGCTCGGATCTCCTTGTCACCGTGACGCCGAACCAGGCATTATCAAGATCCGTGCGGATATTCAGCAGATCCGGCTGCTTGGAAAGGAAGACCGCCTGATGCTGCGGCTGCCCGCTTAACTTCGCAAAAGCCGCATCAAGCCATTCCTGTTTCCACGCACACAGATCGCTCATACCTGTTAGCAGCCAGTTTCCGGGTTTTCCCCGGTCAAGCAGACGGAGTTTCTGTCCGTAATACTCCGGCACAGAGAAATCGTCCGTGATATGGAACCGCCGGCAGTTGTTTCTGGCATAACAGTAATCGCAGCCTACCGGGCATCCGATCACCAGGTTCAGGTTTTTGATCAGATCTTTAATGCAGACACTCATTTTGCCTGCCACCCTTCCAGGTTCAGCCGGATCCTTTCCAGATGAGCCTCAAAGGCCCTGATCTCATCTTCCGTAAACCCCTGATAAAAAATCTCGCTCATCTTGTCAGAAATGGCGTCATAATCATTCTTCAATCCTTTGGCCTTGTCGGTAAGGATGAGGAGGGTCTTTCTTTTGTCTCCGGGATCCTGCTGTCTTATGATCAGCCCGGACTTCTCCATGCGTTCCAGCATCGTCGTCAGGGATGTAATGGCCAGACCGCACTTCTCAGAGATCGTTTTGATCGGCACACCGTCTTCCTGCCAGAGTACATAGAGGATCCTTCCCTGAGCGCCGTTAAATGCCTCTATTCCCTGAGATGCCAGTATTTTTTCAAACACACGGTCTCCCAGTTGCTTGATCTTGGAGACCTGAAAGCCGCCGTTTGTCTTCATAAAATTCCTCCTATATGGTAGTATATTGCTACTATATAGGAGGATTATGTCTTTGTCAAGCTGTATACACTCATGAAACCGGGCATAAAAAAACCGGAAACGCTGTATTTCCGGTTTTGAGGCTTTACTTTTTTCTCTCTTCCAGATACCGGACAAATCCGACGCCGATCGCATCCGGTCCGATATGACAGGCAATGGAACAGGACAATGGCTGGTAGACGAACCGGTAATCCGGGAATTCCTCCCTGATCCTGTTTGA
>CADBPK010000023.1 GCA_902796465.1 uncultured Erysipelotrichaceae bacterium
CTGTGAGCTGTTCAAGAACATGCTGGGGTATACGCCGGTGGAGTATCTGAATATCTACCGTCTGGAGATGGCAGCCAGGATCCTGACATCGACCGACAGGTCGGTGCAGGATGTTGCCAATACATGCGGGATCGAGTCTTCCGCATACTTCATCAAGATGTTCCGGCAGCGTTTCCATATGACGCCGAAGGAATACCGTAAGTCGGTACATTGAAATCAGTGATACAATAAATAAAACGCGGATGAGGAGGGACCATGTCAAAGATCAGGTATTGTAAGATAGCGGACAGTCTGTGCGGCGAAGCGTTTGCACAGGTAACGGAATTGCTGTTTGACGGTTTTGGCTACCGGGTCATGACGCCGGCGGAATTCCGCAAGGTGGACCTGAAGGAAAAGCTTCTTGCATTTGAAAAGGAACATACGCATATTGATAAAAAGAAAAAAACGGATACCTCCGATTTTGCATACGCGAATGATATCGGCTTCTACCTGAAACATTACGTGAAATGCACAGCTGAAAGCCAGGCAGCGAAATACAAGGAAAGGGCACTGGATATCATACGGTCCGTGAAAGAGAACGGATCCTCCACGGAAGATCTGGTTGATCTGACGATCATCTTCATCTGCCTGATGCGGGAGGCATTCCCGTTCATTGAAAAGGACAAGGAAACGGAAATATCCGATCTGGATTTTGTACTGAAAAAAGAAGACGCGGAATTATTGAAGAAGATGAAGGATTTCAGCTTCCGGGTTCCGCAGGGCATTGTGGAAAAAGGTATTATCCATATCGTGCCGAAACAGATCAAACAGGGTACAGAAGACAAGCTGACGCGGTTTAAGAGCGAAGAAAGCAAATACGCGACGTATCTGATCTCATCCCTGCTGTACTGCAGTGCCATGCAGGCACAGGGTGAATACGCAAAGGAAAGCGGGGCAGAGAATGAGTGACTATGTGGAGATCACGATCAAGGTTCCCAAAGGCAAGGCAAAGTATCTTGAAAACAACAAGATCTTCGAGATCGTCCTCAGGGATGCGAAGAAGCGCTATATGCCTTTTGTGGACTGCCTGATCGTAAACAACCCGCATCTGGATGCCGATAAGATCTATAAGGTCCTGCAGCCGACACCGCTGAAAGGTGTCAAAAAGCAGGATATTGAGAGGACCATCCATCTGGCCAGGACCATTGGCAGGCATGTGCAGGTATCTGACGGTACGGGGAAGAGCGTATCGCAGGAAATGAGCGGTCTGGTACCACGTTTTGAGCAGATCCTGCGGCTTTCCAATGTAAAGAACCTGAAGAGCCTGAATGCCGGCCTTACTGCCCTGAATCTTGCGGTAACGGTGACCGGCTTCATGGTCATCGGCAATAAGCTGAATGATATGGAAAAGGATATGCGCAAGCTGGACCAGCTGAAGGATATAGAGCTGGACAAGATCCACAGCACCTTCCACCATCTGGCCATGCGCTTCAATTCCCTCTCTGCTAAACGCAGAGACCGTGACGAAGTAGACAGGGATACGCTGGAAGAATATCTCCGTGATACCAATGCCTTCATCAGGGACCGCCTGATGCGGGCTGTGCAGAAGGGCACATTCGATAAAGAAACGACAGAGCAGTTATTAGCCATGATCTGGACTCTGCTGCCGTCGTATACGCTGATCCTCTGTGACTTCGAACGAAGCTATTACTTTGAGAAGCACCGGATCCACGACAACCATAAGACATATATGAACCTGTATGAGGAACTGCAGTCAGAAGCATTCACAGCCCGTGTGCATGACCATATGTTCCTGGAACAGAAGATGCATGCCGAGGATGCGCTGATCGCCGTAACGCTGCAGAAGATCCTGGTCAACGAACAGCTGATCGCTGTGCATGACCAGATGACGCTGGCGCAGGAAACAGGCACGGAAGAAGAATATATGATCCTGGATGACATCATCAGCGAAAGCGTCAGGGATTATGCCCAGGAACTGGTGCGGCAGAACGCTGCGGAAGAGGATAAAGAGATCCTCCTGACCGCCATCAGCAGCACATGCCAGGCTGTATGCATGCCCGCATAAAGACATAAAAAAAACAAAACGGGCTAAGTGGGCAACCGCCCGTTTTGCTTATTGTGAGAAACCGTTGTAAAGTATATTGGCTAATTATATCGCATCTCTCACATAGTTAGTATAGCACGATTATCGCCCAATAACCGAAAACCTGCATGAATGGAGAAAAAATTTATGGAAATACATAAAAATCGTGCGGATATGCGTATTTGATTTTTATGCGAAATACAGATCACATTTACACATTTGATTATTTTAGTCTGAAAGACTATGCTTTACATGGGAGGAATTGTCCTAAAATGGAAGACAGCAAAAGAAGCGGATCGATCGATGAATTTTTAAACAAACTGCCGGAGGAAATGGTAGAACTCGCCCTGGAAGGTGCACAGCTGGAAGAACAGCTGGCAGCCGCTGA
>CADBPK010000024.1 GCA_902796465.1 uncultured Erysipelotrichaceae bacterium
AAGCGCATTTCGTGTTTGTAGAAGGAATCATAATCCTGCTTTACGGCGCACTGTACCGCATAGTGCTCCGGATCCATGACCTGGATGATGACTTCCCCTGTTTTCTCCGCCCTGCCGCTGCGGCCGCTTGCCTGCATCAGCAGGTCAAAGGCTGTTTCGCAGCTGCGGAAATCATATCTGTTCAGACCTTCATCCCCGTTGATGATGCCGACAAGGGTGACATCCGGATAGTCCAGTCCTTTCGCGATCATCTGTGTTCCGACAAGGATATCCGCTTCATGTCTTCCGAAAGCTTCCAGGATACCGGCATGTCCGTTCTTGCGGGCTGTCGTATCCCGGTCCATACGCAGGATGCGCGCGTCCGGGAATAACTCTGCCAGGCAGGATTCCAGTTTCTCCGTACCGACACCGAATGTCGTAAAGCCTTCCTTCGCACCGCAGGCAGGACAGGTATCGGGAACAGGGAATTCCGTTCCGCATGTATGACACTTCATGCGCCGGATATCCCGGTGCCAGCTCATGGCGATATCACAGTGCGGGCATACCAGCACTTCGTTGCAGGACCTGCATCTCAGCATCGTATGGTACCCTCTCCGGTTGAGAAGAAGGATGCATTGTTCCTTATAGTCCAGACGTTCCCGGATCTTTTCCTTCAGCGTCCGCGAAAGGATGCCGCCGCTTTCCGGATCCGCTTCCTGCCGCATCTGCGCAATGTGTATTTCCGGTACGGAACGGTTGAACCGTTCATCCATGCGAATGAGATGATATACATTTTTCAGTGCCCTGGCATAGCTTTCCAGAGACGGTGTCGCTGACCCGAGAATGAGCTTGCAGTGATGATATCTGCTGCGCCATACGGCAATATCCCGGCAGTGATAAGCCGGATCATTTTCCTGTTTGTAGGACGCATCGTGTTCCTCGTCCATAACGATCAGTCCGAGATCCGTGAACGGCAGAAAAACAGCGCTGCGTGTTCCGACGACGATCGATGTCCTGCCGCTCCTGACCTTCCGGTACTGTTCATATTTTTCCTGCGGATTCAGACCGCTGTGATAGATTGCGAGATCTTCCCCGAAACGGGAAGATACCCGGTCGATCATCTGCGGCGTCAGCCCGATCTCCGGCACAAGGAAGAGAACCTGTTTGTTCTGCCGCAATGCCCGGGCCGCAAGCTGCAGGTAGACTTCCGTCTTTCCGGATCCTGTCACACCTTTGATCAGATAAACATCATCGGTGCCGGATGTGATCTCATCCATGGCAGCCTGCTGTTCCGCAGAAAGCTTTTTTTCGGGAGAGCGGATCTCCCGTTCCATACTCTGCGCCGTTCTTTCCTTTTCAAAGATACGGATCACTCCTTTTTTCACAAGCTGGGCAGCCTGGTTGGGGAATCGTTTCCGCAGTTCTGCATAAGGAACTGTTCCTTCCTGCGCAAGCCAGGCGACCGCATCCGCCTGTTTTGGTGTCAAAGAAGCCTCCTGATCCGTTATTTCCACCCATTTTTCCATGACGATCGTATGCTTTCCGGTGTGCGGCTTGATCTTTGCCGGCAGCATCGCCTGGAAACATGAAATGGTCGCGGACAGCGTGGCTTCACGCATCCACAAAGCCAGATCATGCAGCTCAGCGGTGATCAGCGGCTCGCTGTCCAGGACTTTCTGCACAGAAAAAAGACGTCTGCCGTACTTCTTTTCCAGCTCTTCCCGGCTGAGATCCGTTTCCTCAGCGCTCTCGACAAATCCAATCACGGTGCGGTGGTTGAATTCCACCTCGACTCTCGTTCCGGCAGTTACATTTTCTTCACACAGGTAGGTAAAAGTCTGATCTATTTTGCGTGCCGGATGCTCGATCCAGCATTGAATTACTTTCATATGTCCATTATTATACAAAAAAACGATATAATATAGGAAAGTTTTGGAGGATCGTATGAGAACGGACAAAAAATACCAAATGGGAATTCTCGGATGCGGAAATATGGGCATCGCCATCGCCAAAGGCGCAGTAAAAAACGAGTATCTGGAACGCTGGCAGATCTGTGCCTACGATCCCGATGAGAATGCACAGGAGCTGTGCCGGCAGGAAGGAATCGCCCTCATGGAATCCGAAGCGGATGTTGTCAGAAATGCCCATGTCGTCCTGTTTGCCATGAAGCAGAACCAGGTCGATGACGTCATCAAAGCCATCGGGGATGAACCGGTCAACTGTGTTCTCAGCATCGTAACAGGTCTTTCGATCTCCTATCTGCAGGACAGGCTGAATCATGTTCCGGTGATCCGTGCCCTGCCTGACACACCTCTGCAGATCAACGAAGGCTCCACAGCTTTATGCCGGTCTTCCAACTGCAAGGCAGATGAATATGACTTCGTTTTCCAGCTCTTTCAGTCCATGGGTGTTACCCGGACGATACCGGAAGACAAGATCAGCGAGACGGCAGCTCTGCACAGTCTTTCCGCATATATCTATTACTTTGTCCAAAGCATGCTGGAAGACGCCAAATCCCGCGGTGTGGATGAAGACAGTGCCCGCGCGCTGATCACCCAGACCGTCATAGGTACCGGCAAGCTGCTCAAGGAACACAGCCGGCAGCCGATCTATGAATTCATCGATGAGGTCGCCCTCAATGATGACACAATCATTGAAGCGCTGACAGCCATGCTGGAATTGAATATGTTCGAGATCATCCACCAGGCAAATGAAAAATGCATTGCCCGTGCCGAGCATATCGAAACGAAATAAACAGTTTATTACACAGACCAGGTCAGTAATACCTGGTTTTTTTGTTATGATAAATTACCATATTAAGTGCAACACATTGCCTTTAGATAAAAAAACACCCAGAGGTTCAAATGATAGAATGTGAGTGACCAAA
>CADBPK010000025.1 GCA_902796465.1 uncultured Erysipelotrichaceae bacterium
TATCCTCGTTTTCACGGATCTCCTGCCAGCCGTCATCGATCTGGTCCTGGCCGTCGCTGACCTTTTCATTCAGTTCATTTTCCGCTTCCCGGATCTCTTTTTTACCCTTTTCCAGTTCTTCTTTGCCAGCGGTGATCTTTTCTTCGCCTTCCGCGATCTGTTTCAGGGCATCATTGATCTGCACAAGTCCGTCCTCGACGGTTTTCTTCTGCGCTGCGAGTTCCTCCCGTTTCTTTTTTGCCTGGGCTGTGTCCTGCACACCCATTTGCTTAAGGATGCCCGCTTTCGTATCAGCCAGTTCCTTTTTCTTTTTATTAAGTTCACTGCGTGCGGAAGACAGATAATCACGGATCTCCCCGATCGTCGTATCATCATCTGTTTCCATCGGCAGATCCTGCAGTGCTTCCGTGAAACCGGAAGAGAGTTCCTTCAGATTGCCTATCGTCATGTCATCTGCCAGCATATCCGGAATATCAAATGCGGCCAGCTGATCCAGAGCATCCCGGATCTGCTGTTCACCTGCTTCGATCGCTTCCAGACCTGCGATCGCCTGATCCATCTGGTCCAGACCCGCTTTGATCTGAGCCAGTGCTTCTTCCAGGGGAGCTTTCTGTGCCTCCAGAGCGGCACGCTTCTCTTTTGCCTGTGCGATATTTCCCACGCCAAGCTGTGACAGTATGGCAGCTTTCTGCTGTTCCAGCTGTGCTTTCTGATTATTCAGCTCCTGCACGGCCGAAGCCAGATATGCCCGGATTTCCCCGACCGTTGTATCATCCGTGATCTCCATCGGGAGTTCAGCCAGCAGATCCATGATATCCGGCGCGTATTGTTTCAGCTGACCTACGGTCATGGCATCCGGCACAGATGACGGAATCGTGTACCCCGACATCTTATTCAATGCATCCTGGATCTGTGCTTCTCCTTCTTCGATCGCTTCCAGACCCGCAATGGCCTGATCCATCTGTTTCAGACCGTCATCGATCTGTTTCAGGGCATCCTCCACGGTCTTTTTCTGTGCTTCGACACCGGCCCGTTTTTCCCTGGCCTCTTCTGTTGTCTCCGCATCCAGCTGCTGAAGAATATCTGCCTTCTGCCGGGCCAGCTGTTCTTTCTGTGCCTGCAGCTGCTGTGCCGTATCCGCAAGATATGTGCGCAGTTCACCTACAGTCGTATCGTCATTGGTTTCAAACGGCAGTTCATCCAGGCCTTCCGTGATCCCATCCGCCAGTCCTTTGATTTCTCCCACAGTCATATCATCCGGCAGTGTATCCGGAACCGTGAAGGCGGATATCTGTTCCAGGGCATCATTGATCTGTTTTTCACCGTCTTCGATCTGATCCAGTCCGGCAATGGCTTCATCCATCTTTTCCAGCCCGTCTCTGATCTGTCTGAGGCCGTCTTCCGCTTCCTTCTTCTTCTGCAGAAGCATGGCCTTATTATCCTTAACCTGCTTTTCCTGATCCTGCAGTTCCTTCTCGCCGCTTACCAGTTCGCCCATGGCATCGCGGATCTTCTTTTTTCCGTCCCGGAACGCCTGATCAAGATCTTTCTGCGCCTTTTCCAGATCGCGCTTTCCCTTTGCGATCTCATTCTCCCCGTCGCGGATCTCTTCTTCCGCATCGGCGATCTCTTCCTGCGCATCCGCAATCTTCTCATCGAATTCCTTTTTCCCGTCCTCGTATTCCTGCAGACCGTCATTGTACTCTTCCAGAGCTTCATCTTTCAGACCCTGGTACCGGTGACGTTCCTGTTCCTTCGCAAAGGCTTCCAGTTTCTCCTTTGCCTCCGCGGCGTAATCCTCATACCTGTCCGAGAAAGCATACATCTCTTTTCCGGCTTTCAGCAGGATATTGACTTCCGTATAATAATCCGGATCAAAGGCGGTATACGGTACATACAGATATGTGCGGAGATACTGGTTGCTTAACGTGCTGTTCTCCTTTGTCATGTTCAGATACAGCGGCGTATCGATCAGGCCTACCACCGTCACCCGGTCAACCAGAAGGACGGGATCTTCCTCTTCCGTGATGAGTTCCACTTCGCTGCCCAGCGCAAAGCCTGCTTCCAGCGTCGTGCCGCATTCGGCCAGCGCTTCATGTTCATTCTGCGGAAGTCTACCTTTTCTTAATACAAAACCGTTGATCTCATGATCGGGATCATAGGCATGCACACGGGTCACATACGTTTCATTCCCGCAAACCCCGATCACATCCATGAACCGGGTTCCTTCCGCTTTCAGGACATCTTCCTGTTCATTCAGGGCATCGATATCATCCTGATCAAATCCGTAATTGGAATAGACCGTAATATCCTTGAGTCCGGTCTCATCATTGTATATGTCCACGCTTTTGCCCATGACGGGGGAACTCGCGGAAACACCAATAAAAAAAGCCACGCCGAGTGCGACGATCGCGGTCAATGAAAAGAAACGGCTTTTCGTCGTTTTGATCATTCTCCAGAGATTTGTCCATAGTCTGCGCGGCATATGACTACCATTCTATTTCATCAATATCCGTCGGATGAGGATTCATTACGGAGGAGACCACCTTCCCGCTCTTGATGCGCAGAACGAGATCTCCCATCGGGCACAGGGCCAGGTTATGCGTAATGATAACGACTGTCATATTATGGATCCTTGAAGTATCCTGCAGAAGCTTCAGGATCTGTTTGCCTGTCACATAGTCCAGTGCGACTGTCGGCTCATCACATAAAAGGAGTTTTGGGTTTTTGGCAAGTGCCCTTGCGATGGCAACACGCTGCTGTTCCCCGCCGGAAAGCTGGGAAGGAAAGTTATCCTTCCTGTCGCCCAGACCGACCATCTCAAGAACTTCTGCCGGAGAAAGCGGCTCCCGGCAGATCTGCGTAGCCAGTTCCACATTTTCCAGTGCGGTCAGGTTCTGTACCAGATTGTAGAACTGGAATACAAAACCGATGTCATAGCGGCGGTAATCCGTCATCTGGACTTCATTGAGTTCCTCGATATGCGTACCGTCAACGATCACTGCCCCGGAAGACGCTGTATCCATTCCTCCGAGTATGTTCAGGATCGTGCTTTTCCCGGCACCGCTGGCCCCCGCAATGATTACGATCTGTCCTTTTTCAATCGAAAAATCGACTCCGTCCAGAGCCCTGATATCCACTTCACCGACGTGATACGTCTTTGTTACATTCTGAAATTCTATATAGCTCATTATCAGTTTAAATATAACTTACTTGGCTTCCGTAAACAAGAAAACCGGGTGTAACCCGGTCTCTTTTTTACGGATTACCAAATAAAGCTGGGGTCTGGAAAATTAGGGTCAAAAGTTGGGGTCTCCAATTTTGGGGTCTAGACCACCCTGCCTAAAA
>CADBPK010000026.1 GCA_902796465.1 uncultured Erysipelotrichaceae bacterium
AAAAACGGTTCTCCTATCCCAAATGGGTACAGCTTCTGCAGTACAGCGGGGCGATCTGCACGACCCTTACAATGGTATTCGCGGTCTTCCTGATCTTCCCGGCAATAGGAGCGCGCATTGCCTTCGGACGCATGAATTTCTGGCTTCATGTCGTCTGTCCGATCATGACCCTGATCCTCCTGTTCAGTGTGGAAACGAATCTTCATCTGAGCGTAAATGATTCCCTCCTGTGTCTTTCACCGTTCTATATCTATGCTTTGATCTATATCACCAATGTTGTCCTGGTCGGGGAAGAAAACGGAGGATGGCGTGATATCTACAGGCTTACAGCTTTCCTTCCGCCCGCTCTTTCGACACCGCTCATGTTCATGCTGGGACTGGGCATAGCGCTTCTGATCCGCAAGCTCTACAACCGTGTTTCCCTGTATCGTCAGAAACAGATGGAATCTTTGTGGGGAGAGGATCTGACACCGATCGAGATCAAGATCGAAGTCTACGGTCTGGGCCGATATACCGGTGTCCATGATGAGATCTCCAATATCACTGTTCCGTTCGATATCTTCTACGCATTTGCCAAAAAATATGAAGTGACGCCGGAAGAGCTGGCACGTGCATACAACAAAGGCGTCATCGACGGACTTGCTGAAAGAGATGAAGTCCTGAAGATGCGCAGAAGACGTTTTGAAAGACTGTTCGGCACACCGGAAAAGCTGCGCATGGACGCAATGGGAGAATGACATGACAACGATCAGATATATAGAATGGGCTGCCTCGGTCCTGTTTGGATTTGCCGTCGTCCTCGGCGTCAGCTGGCTCACGGATAAAATAGAGAAGAAATGGCTCAAATTCCTTATCTTTGTTCTGAAGGTCATCCTGATGACCGGACTCGCGCTTCTTTTGATCGCCTATGCCAGTCCGTTCCTGTGGAAGTACGATTATCCCCTTTCCGGGATCTACATTGCCCTTCTCGCGGGCTGCATTTGCGACATTGTTCTGGCAGTTATTTCCCTGTTCAGAAAAAAACTGAAATTCTCTTTCAAAGCTGCTGCTTTCTGCATCATTACTCTTCTGGTATCCGTTTACGGAACCGTCAATTCCCAGATCATCCGGAAAGATCACAGGGAATTCAGTTCATCAAAGCTGAAACAGCCGCATACATTCGTCTTTCTTTCCGACCTGCATTACGGTTCTTCCCAGAGACCTGACACGATCGAAAAAGCCCTGGACGAGATCCGGGACCTGCATCCGGAATTCGTAGTTCTCGGCGGGGATATCTGTGATGAACATACGGAAAAAGATGAAATGGAACTGATCTTCCGGCAGCTCGGATCACTGGAAACACCTGTGTATTATATTTACGGCAATCATGACCGTCAGGACAGAGGTCATTATATCGGCGGAAAGAAATACAGCGAAGAAGAAGTTGCGGCGGCTGTCGAAAACAGCGGTGTCACGATCCTGCAGGACGATGTCACACAGATCGGCACCGATCTTGTACTGATCGGCAGAGAAGATTCCAGCAGACTTACAAGAACTGCTGTAAAGGATCTTCCGGAATGGCCGTCCGATGCTTATGTCATCTGCACGGACCACAGTCCCTACATGAATGCAGACATCCTGGAAACAGGCGCAGACCTGCAGCTGTCAGGACATACACATGCCGGACAGTATTTCCCGCTGAAATATGTTTACACACTGGCCGGATTAAGTGTTTATGACACATACAGGATCGGCGATACCGACCTGTACGTAAGCCCCGGCATCGGCGGATGGTACATGCCCTTCCGCAACGAAGCACAGTGCAGCTATACCGTAATCGAACTGCAACCCGAGTAAAAACGTTCCCTGTGAAGAGAACGTTTTTTATATGGTTATGGTCAGTACATTCATTCCCAGTAGATTCTGGTACACAATATCATCGGTCATGCTGTAAACCATGCGGATCCCGATGTTTTTCTCCGCATCCTGGTCTTCGAGAAGACTGTATCTGGTTTTCGGATCAAACGGAATACAGTCATCCTTGATGCGCAGAATGATCTTGTTATCTTTGTATACGACACGAATATCTGCCGTATGATCTTTCTGATCTTTTGTAAAGCCGTGCTCCACGACATTGCCGTCCATTTCCTCCATGCAGAGACCGGCCATATAGGAGCGTTTCTCATCAATTCCCTTTTCCTGACAGAAATGCTGGATCCTTTCAGCCAGAGTCACTACTTCATCTGCAGTACGTACGCTGATATCGATCCTGTCTTTTTCCGGTACACCGAATTTTTCCGGGATCACCATCAGTTCATCCATCGTACGCGGGATATGTTTCTGATGTATCCATGCATAGCCGAGGATCAGCAGATTCAGGGTTATTCCGTTTAATACATTTGCCAGACAGACGCCCCGTATGCCAAGCACAGGTGCCAGCAGGAACGAGAACAATATGACACAGACAGCACCGTCCATCAGCGCCAGGAAGTTGACAAACCCCTGTTTCCCGCTTGCCTGTCCGTAACATGTGAAATGCATGATCACGATACTGAAAGGCATGCACAGAGGCAGTATTCTGAAACATTGTGCCGTCATGGAGAATACATCGGAAGCAGTGTCCTTATAGAACAGGTATGCAAGCGGTCTTGCCAGCACGATGACGGCAAGATCGATCACGAGCATAAGCGGGATAAAATACAGGAACATGACACGCATGATATCCGTGAGCGAACGGCGGTCTTCTTCGCCGACATGAACGCTGAAGAGCATCCGTGAAACTGCCTGCATGCCGGAAGGGATCGCCCAGAAGAAATTCAGCAGATTATTGGCTGCCGCAAATGCGGATATGCCTGCTGCCCCTGTGTACTGTTCCAGCAGGTTATTGACCGCAAGGCCGCGGACCGTCATATACATGTAACCGGCTGCGCCCGGAAATCCGACGACGATAACAGGGATCAGCTCATTCCACGAGATGCCGTGAAAACTGAAGCGGAACATCGCTTTTTTCGTTGTGAAATACTGCGCTTCCGCCAGGAAGAGAACCCAGAGTCCCAGTGAGGATGCCAGGGCAAGACCGAATTCCTGCAGGTGCAGTACCTGTATGAACAGAAAGCTGAACACGAAATTCGCAATGATATACAGGATGCCGGCAGCTGTGGCGCGGTTTCCCTTGTTTTCTATGGATAGAAACGGTGTCAGCTGTGCAGTCAAAAGCATCGGCACCACACCGACAGCCTGACCGAGCAGATAGCGGGTGAAGATGGGACGGATCAGGGGATCCCTTGTGAACAAACCGGCAAAGTCAAATACGCCGGAGAAAACAAAAACGCCTGCAAAAAGTAGTCCCACGGCGGTTGAAACAAGCATATCCATGGAAAAGATATGCCGCAGTTTTTCCTGTTGGTTCATGCCCAGGTATTTCCCGCAGATCACAGCGCAGCCGCCCGACAGCATGGCGCCGATCGCCCCCAGCAGCATACTGACAGGGCCATACAGACCTACCGCGGTCATGGCTTCTACGCTGATGTAATTACTGGCAAAGTAACTGGAAACGATGCCGTTTACCGCGCCCAGCGCCGCCAGCATGACCTGGATGGGAAGAAGCCGGAACATCAGGTTTCTGATCATGTGCAGACTTTGTTTATCCATCATATTTATACTATATCTTACTTTAATAATCCTTTATCTTTCTATCCATAGAAAAACGGATATCACAGAGATGATATCCGTATTAATCAGCTGTTTTTGGCTTCTTCGAGATAGGAATCGAGAGCGTTATCCGGTACATATCCGGGGATATATCCGTAGAAATTTCCGTCCTTTTTCAGGATAAATGTTGTCGGATAGCCCGATATGCCGTATTTGTAAGTAACTTCCAGATTTTTATCATAGAGGACCTTCATGGTGTATCCTCTTTCCTTCATGTACGATTCCACATACTCCACATTTCCTTCGTCCCCGGAATCCGGTGTAGCGATCAGGAGGATGTCGACATCTCTGTCATTCTTATGGATCTCTTCCAGATGCGGGAGTTCCTCATTGCAGTAGCCGCACCATGTTCCGAAGAAGTTTAAGACAACTGTTCTCCCTTTGAAATCCGAGAGGGAATATGTTTTTCCTTCCGCGTCCGTAAGCGTGAAATTGTACTTTTCAATATCAGGCGCATTTTCATCAACGGCAGCCTCCTGCGCCGGTACAGAATCCGTGTTCCGCAGTGCCGTGATCTCTTTCCCGGCCATGCCCAGCATGTAGGCACCCATTCCGACAATGACGATCCCGGCGATCTTTCCGGTATACATGACGATATTCCTGTGCCTGTTGATGAGGTTAAGGACTTCCGATGTAAACAGACCGAGAAGCAGGAAGATGCAGATAAACCCGGCTGCGTATGCGCCGATATACATCCATCCCGCGGCTGCTGTTTCCGCGGAAGCCGCCTGGACTATGGCATTTGCCAGCATGGGGCCGATGCACGGTGACCAGGCAAAGCTGAAGAAAAATCCCATCAGCCAGGCTTTCAGATATGTCATTTTCCCTTCCGCTGCGTTATAGCGGACATGCAGTTTTTCCAGTGCCGGAATCTGAATGAAGCCGAGGCTGACACATCCGAAGAGCACGAGAACCACACCGCCGGCCAGCTGGAACAGCAGCGTGTTGCGGATAAAGAACTGGTGCAGGACACCGGAACCAAGTCCGGCAATCACAAAAACGCTGCATATCCCGAGTATGAACGCAATCGTAAACGACAGTGTTTTTCCTCTGGAATATACAACATTTCCTTCTGCGTCTTCTTTCTTTGTATCCCTGGTCAGATAGCTGATATACAGAGGCACGAGCGGAAGTACGCAGGGTGAAAAGAATGACAGCAGTCCCTCGAGAAAGAGACTGCCGATTGATAATCCTGTGTTCATAATCTTATAAAACTTTCAGTAATGCGAAGATCAGTATGACGGCACCGAGCAGAATGCGGTAAACACCGAAGATCTTGAAATCGTGTGTACGCAGATAAGCGATCAGTTTGCGGATCACGACGATCGAAACGATGAACGCCGAGAGAAGGCCTGCAAGCAGGACCAGTACGGCTGAAACATTCAGCGCCGTTTTCATTTTGATCAGCTTGAGCAGACTGGCACCGAACATGGTCGGAATTGCCAGGAAGAACGAGAATTCCGCCGCTGCAGGACGGTCGAAGCCGATCAGCGTTTCACCGAGAATGGTAGCACCGGAACGGCTGGTGCCCGGAATCAGAGCCAGCGACTGGAACAGACCTGTCAGCAATGCTTTATCAACTGTGATCTGGCCTGTATGTTTGATCTTCACAGGACGGTTCAGATTCTCAACGAGTATAAACAATATACCGTACACAATCAGCATGACCGCAATCACGACCGGTGTGTTCATTTTCGCATCGACCCAGTCATCGAGCAGAAGTCCGATCACAGCCGTCGGTATGGATGCGATCAGGATCATGATCCATAAACGCCATATCCTTGTTTTCTGCTTTTGCCGCAGTTTGGAATTGAACGGGTTCAGCCGGTAGAAGTACAGCAGGATCACCGCCAGAATACTGCCGAACTGGATCACGACTTTATACATGTTCCAGAAAGCATCATTCATTGCGGCATCCGCATATACATTCAGCGGCATGAACGTCCGCATCATGATCAGATGCCCCGTACTGCTGATGGGAAGCCACTCAGTGATTCCCTGTACGATTCCGTAGATCAGAGATTTCAGAATATTTAACAATAACCCCATTTCGTGTTTTCCTTTTAACAGAGATTATAGCACAATCAGAGATCATTGCGCCGTCCGGATCCAGCGACTGCTTCCGTGATCTCATCGAGATAGCTGTTGAGACGGCTGAAATCCTTCATGCGCCATTCCCAGTTTGGTGAACCGACGCTGCCGGGTGTATTCAGCCTTGCCTCATGGCCGGCATGGATCCAGTCCGCGATCGGTATGATGACGATATCAGCGTTGGAATCCAGTGAATAATCGATAATATCCTTTGAGAAGCTGTGTTTCCGGTATCCGTGATTCCACAGATATCTGCGCATTGCCCTTCTCTCCCGGTTCGGAAGCGAAAGATACCAGGACAGGATCGGGTCGTTGTCATGCGTCCCGGTATAAACGATCAGGTGTTCCCTGTCTGCCGGCATTCCGGCCGCATTGAAAGAGAACTGGATGACGCGCATGCCGCGGAATTTGTAATGATCCCTCAGCACGAGCACTTCATCGCGCAGGTCACCGAGGTCTTCCGCAATGATCCGGATATCCGGATCCTGACGGAACAGCTCATCGAACAAAGCATAGCCCGGTGCTTCGATCCATTCGCCTTCGATCGCAGTCGGGCAGGATGACGGGATCTTCCAGTAGGTATCAAATGCCCGGAAATGATCAACTCTTACCTGGTCAAACATCTTTTTTGAGTAGGAGATCCGCTCGATCCAGAATTGGAACTTCGTCTTTTCCATATAATCCCAGTCATAGATCGGGTTGCCCCATCTCTGACCGTACTTGGCAAAATAATCCGGCGGTACACCGGCAATGAAATCCGGCTCGCCGTCCTTGTCCAGCAGGAAACATTTTCTGTTAGCGAACACATCGGCAGAGTCCAGTCCGACATAAAACGGCAGGTCACCGACGATCTCGATGCCTCTGTCATTCGCATACTTCTTCAGATCATTCCACTGTGTAAAGAGGATATACTGCAGGAAGATCCGGTAATCGATCTCCTCAGCGTAAGGTTTTAATGCCTCTTTGCCCCGGTTCAGGATATCTTTATCTTCTTTCGGCCATTCCGTCCAGCAGCGCATGCCGTTTTTCTTTTTCAGCGTCATGAATACCGCGTAATTCTGTACCCATGTCTGTCCGGCAAACGCTTCATACGCCGCATCTTTTTGGAAATTGGCGTACGCTTCCCGCAGATATCTGTCCTTGAAGTTCCTTACAGTCTCATAAGTAACAATATCTGCATTCCGGTGAAACGACGGTGCTCTTTCAATCAGTCCCTGCTCTTCCAGAAGGTCAAGCGAGATATAGATCTCATCCATCGCATATGAAGAATACGGCTGATACGGCGAGTTGCCGTAGCCAAGAGGATTCAGCGGTAAAATCTGCCAGATCGATATCCCGCATTGTCTGATCAGATCTGCAAAATGGTATGCATTTTTCCCGAAACACCCGCAGCCATGACGGTCAGGCAGGGCTGAAACAGGCATCAACATTCCTGCTTTTCTCATATTTTCACTTCCCTTATTTCTGTTTTTAGTGTATCTTAATCAAGTATGTTTTTCTATATTTATATCTAAAAACATGCAAAACAGAAATTGGAGAACATTTATGAATCTTGAAGAAAAGCTTGTAAAGAAACTGTCGAAGCCGATTGATGACGCGACAGATAAGGAAATCTATGAAGCGTGCGTGGACCTGGTACAGGATGAGATCATCAGCCTGCCGAAAATTCACACAAACAAGAAAGTATATTACATCAGTGCTGAATTTCTGGTCGGAAAACAACTGGGAAAGGATCTGATCAACCTCGGCCTGTATAATGAAATGCTGGAAATCATGGAAAAACACAACCGTGATTTCATCGATATTGAAAGACGTGAGAAGGAACCTTCTCTGGGAAACGGCGGACTCGGACGTCTTGCGGCATGTTTCCTCGATTCCATCGCGACCCTGAATCTGGAAGGCGACGGTATCGGTCTGAATTACCACTTCGGTCTGTTCAAGCAGACATTCAAAGACCATCAGCAGTATGAGATCCCGGATGAATGGCTGGACGCAAAGACCATGCTGAGGGATACAAAAGTCACATTCCCGGTCGAACTGGGCGGAAAGATCTATCATTCCCACATGTATGACCTGGATGTCGTCGGCTATAAGACCGGACGCAACGCCCTGCATCTGTTCGATCTGGATACAATCGATGAATCCATTGTCGAGGAAGGCATTTCCTTTGACAAGAAAGATATCGAAAAGAACCTGACGCTGTTCCTCTATCCGGATGACAGCGACAAGGGCGGTCAGCTCCTGCGTATCTACCAGCAGTATTTCATGGTAAGCAACGCTGCCCAGCTGATCATTAAGGAAGAAAAGGAAAAAGGCCATGATCTGCGCAAACTGGACCAGTATGTCGCAGTACAGATCAATGACACCCATCCTTCCATGATCATCCCGGAACTGATCCGGCTCCTGATGAAGGAAGGCATCACCATGCATGAAGCAGCCGACCTCGTTACGAATGTCTGCGCTTATACGAACCATACGATCCTTGCGGAAGCGCTGGAAAAATGGCCTCTGGATTATCTGGAGGAAGTTGTTCCGCAGCTAATGCCGATCATCCAGGGACTGGACTTTGCGGTAGCCTGCGCTTATCACAACAATCCGAACCTGAACATCATCGATGGAGACAAGCGTGTGCACATGGCACGTATGGACATGCATTTCTCGCATTCCATCAACGGTGTCGCTGCCCTGCATACAGAGATCCTGAAAAACCAGGAATTGTGTCCGTTCTATGAAAAATATCCGCACAAATTCAACAACAAGACCAACGGCATCACCTTCCGCCGCTGGATCCTGCACGCCAATCCGAAACTGGCTGATTTCATTGACGTCCTGATCGGTGAAGACTGGAAGAAAAACGCCAATGAACTGGAACGTCTGATGTATTTCTACAATGACCAGAACACGCTGGATACCGTAGACCGCATCAAGCATGAAAACAAAGTCAAACTGGCTAAGCTGATCAAGGAAAGAGAAGGCGTTGAGATCAATCCGGATTCCGTATACTGCATCCAGGTCAAGCGTCTGCATGAATACAAACGCCAGCAGATGAATGCGCTGTGGGTCATCTTCAAATACCTGCAGATCAAGAACGGACAGATCCCGCCGCGTCCTGTCACTGTTATTTTCGGTGCCAAGGCAGCGCCGGCATACAAGATGGCGAAGAATATCATCCATCTCATCCTGTGCCTGCAGGAACTCATCAACAATGATCCGGAAGTATCCAAATAT
>CADBPK010000027.1 GCA_902796465.1 uncultured Erysipelotrichaceae bacterium
CCGGGAACTGCCGATCCGCGCAGATTATGTCGGCAAGAATATACCGACATCCAGAAATGAGATCGTCAAAGTATGCTTTGATGAATATGACGGGAAAACCGGGGTTGATCTGTATACACTCTGATAACAGATCTATTCTGCCTTGTTCTGGTGGGTCATCAGCATATACAGACAGAAAAGGCCTGAGACGACCAGAACGATCTTCGTAACAGGCGGAATATCAGAAATCATCCAAATGATCAGCGCTGCAAATACAACAAGTGAGAAAAAATAGTTTCTTTTCATAGTCAATTCCTCATATACAATACAAAAGAAATTATACGTCATTTTCCAGAATTGTGTATAATATTAGAGCACATGTCCTCGTAGCTCAGCTGGATAGAGCGACCGCCTCCTAAGCGGTAGGTCGTGGGTTCGAATCCCGTCGAGGATGCTGGCAGATGAAAAGCAGGTCACGAGTGATCTGCTTTTTATCATACTTGGCTGAATGGTCAAACCGGGACATATAAAACTTACAGAAGGTCACGGATGATATCCAGATACTTCCGATCACATTCTTCGAACAGTTCTTCCCCTTCCATCGAACAGGCAGCCAGCAGATGTTCTTTGGCAAGCTGCTCATTTCCGGTTTCATAAAGGCATTCGCCATAACGCAGTCTGGTAAAGGGATTTCCGTATTCCTCATAGTCAACCATCAGCTGCCGGAAACATTCCAAGGCAGCATCAAACTCTTTGAGCCAGAAGTGACAATCTCCTATGGCCGCGATCAGCCATACAGACGCTTCCCATCTGGTTTTTGGTTCGGGAATCAAATCCAACGCTTTATGATATTCTTTCAGCGCTTCAGAGAATCTGCCGTCATAAAACAGTTTTTCACCCGTCTCACTATATTCTGTGACTTTTTCGTATACCTTCGGATCCAGTTCCATTTTTACACCTCACATGTAATCCGCACATTGCTTTCATATCCTGATTATTCCGGAGAAGATGGAAGACGCAGAAGCAGATGCGCAGTCAGATTGTTCTGACCTTCCGCCTTCACAAATCCCATCGATTCATACAGGCGAAGTGCAGGAATATTATCCACATCCACCAACAGGATCATGCCATTCGGCTCATTCTGCTTCAGCGCTTCCGCAAGCAACTGTCTGCCGTAGCCTTTTCTGCGGTATTCCTCACGCACCAGAAGGTCGTATGGCTCGTTCTCGTCATAGCAGCATGTAACATCTATGTATCCGGCAACGGTGTCATGATCCAGCGCGATCAGCGTACGGAACCTGTCCGGTCTTTCCATGACCTTTTCAGCCGTCCAGTACACATCTTTCCTATGCATGGCACAGTACTGTTCCGCATACGGTTCACTCAGCACCTGCACAGCATCCGTATCTGTTTCGGGAAGCTGATGTGTGTAAATCATCCTCTGCTGTTCGGTATTGAATTCCGCGTTTCGTGCTTCCAGCCTTTTGCGGAAAAGATAATTTCCCGGATTGATGATAAAGTCTGCCTGATATCCGGGATAGTTTTCCTCCAGATATACGAACAGTTCATCATATGCCCCTGCTTCTTCTGACAAACCGTTCAGAAGTTCCATATACTTCTCTTCCGGCAGGATCAGGAACACAAACAGACCGGTCAGTTCGCCATCCCGGAAAACACCGAAACAGAGCTTATCCGATTTGTCTGCAAAATTCAGAACTCCGCCGTCACCGATAAGATTGGGATCGGAGAAGCAGGAATCACCGGTAAACTTTTCCATGAAAGCGATATACGGCTGTATATCCGTGATTTCCCGGATCATTTCTCTTCCCCTTTCTGCAGGTTAAGGACCGCTATTAGCTCGTTACCGTCTTTTTCGCCTGTTTCTGAAAAACCAAAGGAACTGTAAAGATGCCGGGCAGTTTCATTTTCCGGTTCATACGATACCCAGCAATATTCCGCTTTCCCGCACGGTTCTGTACGGATAAACTGCAGCGCAAGCTCTACCGTTCCTCTGCCGTAGCCTTTTCCCTGGTATCTTTCATCGATCATCAGTCTCCAGAGGTTGTAATTTCCGCAGGCAATATCAGGTGCGTCTTCCCAGTCATCGTCTTTATCAAAACCGACCATCAGAAAACCGACCGGTACTTCATCATCATATATTCCGAAAGGGAAAGCATATCCGTTATTTGTGACGGCGATATACGCTTCAGCCAGACTGAGCGAATTCTCCGCCACAAAACTCTTCTGCTCTTCCGATACATGCAGGTTCAGGATATCCCATACATTTTTTCCGTTGATCTTTTCAAGTCGCAGCATATGTATCATTATACAAAAAAGGTATCCGGACGGATACCTTGCATGCAGTGATAATTGCCCTACTGTTTCAGCAGAGATGTTTTGATAACGCCTCTTGGATCCGTGATCAGGAGGCGAACAAGCCAGATGACAAGCCCTAGTGCGATAACAGACAGACCGAGGAAAGAATCATTGATCAGATCCTCCAGGGCAGGCTGGAAATATGCTTCATGCAGTTCGGCATATTCAAAGATCGCGTCCACCAGCCACATGATGGAAGCTCCCCAGTACATCCAGCAAAGAATACCGAGTTTCATACTGTCATCCCTGCGGGTATACCATTTGACAGTTGCGATAACAGCCGCAAATACCGTGATCAGTAATGTCATGTCGCTGTTCCCTTATGCTGTTTTTGTGTCGGTTTCTTTTGCCGGTCTTGCCATGATCGCATCTGCGGCTTTGCATATAACAAACCATACAGATGTGATCAGCAGCGCCATGCATACGCCGACTGTAGCCATTTCCTGCAGCATCTCCGCTGTATCTGCCGGATCATACATTGCCGTTAAGAACGGGAACCACGGAACGACTTCTCCGTGCCATACATGTTCGAACATCAGAAGGACTGCCCCGCCCAGAAGCAGATACTTCAGCCATTTCAGTTTACGGCTCCATGGGATCACATGCTCTTCTGCCGGTTTCCCTGCTTTTTCCAGTTCGAATTCCTTTTTCTGTGCACTTTTTTCAATTACAGTTACGACTGCCGCTTCCGCAGCGGATACCAAAAAACAAGCCATTTTATCCTCCTTAATAATATAAAAGGCATACACCTGTGCTTTTCAAAGCATCAATGTATACCTTCATGGTCTACGATTCTGTAATTCTGATTATTTAATACTGTACTTCTGTACGGTCATGCGGCTTCCTGCCGCATAACCATTATACCACAAATCAGTTCTGCGGTACGGTCTGTTCTTTTGCGGTTATGATCCGGACGAGATACGGAATGATGAGCAGCTGCAGGATAATTGCGGGGACTGCATTGATCAGGGCACCTGCCAGGAATGCCTGGAATGTAAACGCTGAACCGGTCATATTCAGCAGGACGACCTGGGCAATGCCCCATACGATCCTGCCTGCGATCATGGAGATGATGAGGATCACATAGATCTTCCCAATGGATTCGATCCCCATCTTCTCAGACAGGAAGCCTGTCACAAATCCGTATGTCATTAATTCAAATGCCATTCCTACAGCAGACGGAAACATGACCGGCATGCCGAACAATACGGAACGCAGAAGCGGGCAGATGAATCCGACCAGCGCCCCGTACTTCCATCCGCACAGGAAGCCGCACAGGAGCACCGGGAAGTGCATCGGTGACAGCATCCGTCCGATCTGCGGGATCTGGCCTGTAATAAACGGCAGGACCTGGCCGGCTGCCAGGAGAATGGCAGCTTTCGTCGAAGAAGATACAGTATTTCTGTTCATGACAGTTACCCTATCTTCTCCAGCAGTTCCCGGATGCTGATATTTTCTTTCTCAGCGATCTCTGCCAGGTCATCGTATTCATACTTTTCCCGGTCTGTACCGTAACCGTGTGATTCTTTTCTGCGGATCGTACCGAACGGCGTCTCCACATTGGTTACTTTACGATCCATCACATATCTGTTTTTGATCGTTTCCCGGATTCCGATCGTTGTCGTATGGCGGAAGATCAGCCGGACCAGTTCATCTTTCTTCTCTTCCCCGCATAATACGGAGATCAGATGTCCGGGCCTGTTCTTTTTCATAAAGACAGGTGTTACGAATACTTCCCTGGCACCGTTTTTCAGCAGGATCTCAGTCACGAATCCGATCTGTTCCCCTGTCATATCATCCACATTGAAGTCCAGTTCCCTGACTTCCCCGGTCTGAACAGGTTCTGTTTCCCCGAGAATGGACCGGACAGCGTTCATTACCGTGAAATCCTTTTTCCCCATGCCGTAGCCGATTTTTTCAATGGACATGACAGGCATCGATCTGAATTCACTGACAAAGTGCTTTAACAACGCTGCACCTGTAGGTGTGCATAACTCTCCGCTGATATCCTCCCTGCTGTAGGCAGGAATACCCTTCAGGATGAGGGCTGTCGCAGGTGCCGGTACCGGAAGAATGCCGTGAGCGCATCTGACCGTTCCTTTTCCGACATGGATCGGGGAAGCCAGGATCTGATCCGGTACGAGCTGGTCGATCAGATAGCAGAATGCTGTAATATCCGCGACTGCGTCCATCGTCCCTACTTCATGGAAGTGGATATCTTCGATCGAGGTATTGTGAACCTTGCTTTCCGCTTCCGCGATCAGCTGATAGACAGCCAGAATATCTTTCTTTACCTTGTCACTGACCGCGATATGGTCATTGACGATATGTTCAATGGCATGCATCCCCGTGTGACTGTGGTGATGATCATGTTCATGATCGTGATGATGCTCATGTGTATGTTCATGGTGATGCCCGTGATCATGCATATGTTCATCTTCTTCCATACCCTTCACCATTACCCGCACATTTGTACCGGCAATGCCGCATTTGACTGTTGTCTCGCGGACGAATTCCACATCCGGGATCTGCAGGGCATTTAATTCACCGATCGTTTTGTCCGGATCCGGTGTCAGTTCGACAAGAGACGCAGTAAGCATATCCCCTGCCGCACCCATGCCGCAGTCAAAATAGAGTGTTTTCATATACGAATCCTCCGTTTCCTTCGAATTCTCTTCTGAGATGTCCGCATACCTTCATGGATGCTTTTTTGTTTTTGTTTCAGTCTTTGTCTTCCTGCAGAAATGCATTCAGTTCTTTCAGTGCCCCCTGCATCAGAGCGCCGGTGGAAATACCGTTTACACCTGCGATGTGAATATTGCAGCTGTTGAACGGGATCAGGATCTTGCGGGCTTTGGACTGTGCCGCGGCCACAGCCATCTTTGGAGTGATCTCTCCGAGCATGGAGTCAGCGATCACGATCCCCACCGGTCCGAGAATGACATCAGCGTCCCTTGATGTGACTACAACGGCGTTCTCCCCTGTAGCGGCTTCATCCGCCCCTGCCTTCAGCATAGCCAGTGTAGCAGTGCTGTTGGTACCGACAGCTGTAATATGGATCTTCGGATTTGTTTTCCTGATCTCCGTAATCAGCTGTCTGCCGAGGCCTCCGCCCTGTGCATCAATAATCAGTATTTTCTTTTCCTGCATGATGTTTCCTCCGGTATATTCAATAATACACTATTCTTACAGATTACTGATATGTAATACTCTTCTGTTATTTATTATGTCTTTATCAGTTTTTCACACACATTTATAATAAAAGCAGGTGAAACTTATGAATAATAAACAATCTCGATCAGGCATCCTGACTGCCATGGTTTTATCTTTCAGCGTAATAACATTATCCGCGAATTCTGCCATGACCCGCTGGGAAGGCACAGACAGAAACGGCACTGTATCAGCGGAAAAAGACTGTCCTTTGATCGTGGAAAAAGAAGTCCTTACCTTTGACCTGAAAGATATCCCCGAGATCTATCCTGCTGAGCAGAAGTGGAATTCCTATTCAGGCAATGTGACGGCAGAGTATACCTTCTATAATCCTTCCGATCTGGACGTAACGGCTCATTTGGTATTTCCGTTTGGTACGATGCCGATGTATGCACATTTCTCCGGTGAGGCTGGAACGGAAGAATTCCGCAATGCGGAAAAGGATCATTACAGGATCTCCGTCAACGGCGAAGAGATCCGGCCGGTCCTGCGCCATACCTGGCAGGGACTGCATCCTTTCAGCCTGCAGGAGGATATGCCTCTTCTGTTTGCGGATGACGATGAATTTTACCGGGATGATCTTCCGGTAACCGTCTGTACATATTCTGTGCAGGATGTTGATCCGCAGTATACCGCTGCCGCAGTACGCGCTCCTCTATCTGCAGATCCTGCAAAAACCCGTTATTCTGTCTTTCCTTTCAACGGCGGAACATTTGACGATCATAAAACAGAAATCCAGGTCTGGGCAGATGCCGGCACAATAACCCTGGTCATTTACGGGGAAGCACCGGATCAGGAGCCGGAATGGACATTCTATGACAACGGGCAGCCCGGCAAAATCATCGAAGGATCAATGGTTCTGACCGGGAAAGAAACTTATCTTTTCCGTGAATGGGCACTGCAGTCATATCAGGAAGATTCAGAGATTCTTGAACAGGATTATGTCAATGCTTACCGGCAGATGCTGATACAGGACAATTTTTACGGAAATATCGTAACAGAACCGGAAAGCACAAGCCTGCCTGAAGAGCGGCTGATGCGGTGGTATGCCTATGAGATACATACCGGATCCGGCGAGCGGATCGTAAACAGCGTGACAGCACCGATGTATCCGGATATCGATGAAGGATATAAAGATCCTGTCTATACATATACTTACCTTCTATCTCCGGCATCCTCCTGGAAGGAATTTCATGACCTGGATATCTATATCCATACGGATTTAAAGCTGATCAAAAATTCGCTGGAAGGCTTTGAAGAAGGATCCGGGGGTTACCAGGCGCATTTTGATACCCTTCCGGAAAAGGAACTGGAATTTGATCTGTGTGCTGCTTCTTATCCACAGAGGAAAAACAGCTCCGGCACACTATATCTGCTGGTTTTCCTCGTACCCATCGTTCTCGGTTTTGTTCTCTTCTTTGCGGCAGTCATATTCATTATCAAGCTGATCTTCCGCAAGAAACAGTCGTGATATGAACATGGCATCCTGATACAGGATGCCTTTTTGTATCTTTCTTCTTTCCGGAATCTGCCGGATTTGTTATTCTGAAATCAGGATAAAGATTATGATCACATTAACACCATGGAAATATAAAGATATCCCGCAGCTGGAGAATCTGTACCGGAATACAGACCAGCGTTTCTGTCTGGTTGCCGTTCCGGTTCCCCTGCCGTTTGAACAGACAAGACAGTATGCCCGCGCGATCCGTGACCAGCTGAATGACGGAAAGCCTTTCCTGTGCATGGCAGTAAAACTGGATGATGTCATTATCGGTAAAGCAGAACTGACAAAGCATAATGAAACAGAAGCTGAACTGGATATAGTGATCATGGAATCCTATACGAAACACGGATACGGTACAGAAGCACTGCAGTCCCTGATCCGGTATGCCCGTGAAAAGGACTGGTGCACTTCCATCGCCGCGTATGTCCGGACGGATAATGCGGCTGCCGTCAGTCTTCTCGAAAAGACGGGGTTTCAGAAAGGCCGCAGATTCAAGGCGGATATTTTAAAACCTATGGACGGTCAGTACATCCTGCATACCGCAGACGGCATGGAATATACACTTGATCTCTGACTTGACACAACAGACCAATCGTCTAAAATAATAAAGTATGGACTCGGAATGTAGCGCAGTTTGGTAGCGCACTTGAATGGGGTTCAAGGGGTCGTGGGTTCGAATCCCGTCATTCCGACCATGAAAAACGGCTTCCGTATGGAAACCGTTTTTTTATATTTCCGTAATTTCTGCTTTTTTCTGCCGCCTGTAGATCAGGTACGCACCGCCAATAAACAGGAAGATGGAAATGAACTGTGATGTAGTGAATAATCCGACAGTGCCTCTCGGATCTCCCCGGAAAAACTCGATGGTGAATCTGCCGAGACTGTACAGGATCAGATACCATCCGAACGTATCCTCCGGATGTTTCCCCTTATTCAGGTTATACATCAGAAACAGGAAGATGCACAGGTCTCCGAAAGAAGAGATCAGCTGTGTCGGAATGACCGGTGTTCCTACCGGGCATAAAGAGTTCGTCGGGAAAGTTACACCGTACCAGGCCGTAGTAGCCCTGCCGTAGCAGCATCCTGCAAAATAGCATCCGATCCGTCCGAAAGCCTGCGCGATCGCAACTGAGGGGATCAGCGTATTAAAGTATTTCGGAAAATCATACTGATGATTCCGGCAGTACAGCCAGCAGGCAAAGATGCCGCCGAGAATACCGCCGTATACGACCCATCCGCCGCCGCCAAGTACGGAGAGCGGGTCTTTCAGGAACTGTTTGTATTCCACGATACAGTAAAGAACTTTCGCGAAAATATAGCCGATGATAATCACAAAGAAAATGAGATTATCGATATTCTTATAATCCAGATCATGTTTTCTGGCATTCTTTTCTGCAAAATAGAATCCGAACAAAACACCGATTGCGATCATCACACCGTAACCGTGTATTGTCAGACTTCCGATTTTAAACCAGTCATTGTGCATATCAAAATCCTCAATGGGTATTTTACTACAGTGCAGAAAAAAAGGAAGTGCAACACTTCCTTTATTCATCCTTTTTCTCTTCCGGATCAAGCGGTTCAATGATCTCCGGCTCGATGACAGGTTTTTCTTCGGCAGCAGGTTCAGAAATCACCGGTTCCGGAACACCGGGGTCATTGTGCGCCGGCTGCGGTTCCGCAGGTATATCGGCTTCAGGGGACGGTTCTGCCGGAATCGGATGCATGCCTTTTTCGAATTCCTTGACATACTCGTTGAATTTCTTTGCCAGGACAATCGTAACAAACAGATCACTCAGACCGCAGTAGACCAGACCGATGCCGATCCAGAAATACAGGTCTTTAATTGCCAGTCTGCCGGCAAGATAGAACATTACCAGTAAACCAAACAGGATTGCGATGATGGAAAGCCACATATAGACCGCCGCCTGATCGTAACGGATCCGCTTGGCAACCACACTGCTCTGCAGTTTCTGACAGCCGCTCGTAACGATAACAAGTCCGAGTACTACCGGGATCAGATCTCTCAGCATATTCTGCTTGATCAGGATCACGAGACCGAACAGGATCGCCATGAAACCGATGATGAATTCATTGCGGAACAGGCTTTCGCGCAGTTCAAGAAGAAAATAAGTAGTCAGATTGACAATACCAAAGACGATAACGGCAATTCCGACAACGTAAGCGATCAGGTCACTGCTGGGAGTCGGATAGATGATCAGTAAAGCACCGGCAGCGACATAACCAATCGCAAACAGCAGAGAACTCCATTTTATTTGTTTCAGCATAAACTTCTACCACCCTTTTTCATTATTCTACTACAAGTTATAAAAATACGTTATGATTGTCTGGGAGACGCTTATGAAAATCTTATTTTATACACAGATACCGGAAGAAAAGAAACAGCAGTTTGAACATATCGCAGGCACAGAAATGATATTCTGTGACA
>CADBPK010000028.1 GCA_902796465.1 uncultured Erysipelotrichaceae bacterium
ACAAAAGAGCAAAGGAAACCCGGCTGTTCGGGCACCTTTGCTCTAACAGACTCTATGTTAATGGTGTAATTGAAAACTGTCAATAAGTTTTCTGAAATAATTTGATAAAAAATTTCATGAAGATGAAAATTATTTCATTTTAAGACAGCACCAATACGGCTGCCTGCTTTTTCGATGTCCTTCTGATCGGCAAACATCGAAAAGCGGAACCAGCCTGCGCCGCACTTTCCAAAGCCTTCGCCCGGTGTACCGATGATCTGTGCCTGTTCAAGCAGACGGTCAAATGTCTCCCAGCCGCTCATCCCGTCCGGACATTTCATCCATATGTACGGAGAATTCCTTCCGCCGAAATACTTCAGACCGGCTTCATCGAGTGCCTTCATGAAGTTCTTTGCATTCATGCGGTAAACGGAAAGCAGCTCCTGAACTTCTTTCTGTCCCCGGTCGCTGAATACCGCAAGCGCGCCGTGCTGCACGATGAAGGACACACCGTTGGTCCTTGTTGTGCGGTTGCGCACCCACATCGCATTCAGGTTCATGTCATCGCGCACCAGTTCTTCGGGAATTACCGTATAGCCGCATCTGGTGCCGGTGAACCCGGCAGTCTTGGAAAGAGAACTTATCTCGATCGCGCAGGTCTTTGCACCTTCGATCTCATAGATGCTGCGGGGGATATCCGCTTCGCTAATAAATACCTCGTATGCTGCGTCAAACAGAATGACGGATCCGGTCTGATTCGCATAGTCCACCCATTGTTTCAGAAGGTCTCTTGTAAAAACCGCTCCGGTTGGATTGTTCGGCGAGCAGATGTAGATCAGTGCCTGAAAGGACTCCTGCGGCGGCGGGGGCGTGAAGCCGTTTGCGTCCGAGGCATCCATATAATGGATCATTCTTCCGTCCATCACATTGGCATCAGCGTAAGCAGGATAGGCCGGTTCCATGAGGATCACGTCCAGACTGCGTTCAAAGAGGTGCAGGATATCGCCGAGCTCATCGCTGGCACCGCTGGAAACAAATACTTCGCTGTCCTTCAGAATGACATTGCGCTGTCTGTAATATCCTGCAATCGCGCTTCTTAACGGAGCGTATCCGCACTCGGACATATATCCGTGAAAGGTATCGGACCTGCTCTGCATATCGACCGCCTCATGAAGTGCGGCGATCACGGAAGGGGTCAGAGGCTGTGTCACATCCCCGATGCCGAGACGCAGCAAATGTTGCTCCGGGTGAAGCGCAGAATATGCGTTCACACGCTCTGCGATATTTGCGAAGAGATATGAATTCTTCAGCTTTCCGTAATTGAGATTTACTGTCGGCATCATTCAGCTCCTTCCATGGTGATTTCCGCTTCAAAGACAAATTCCGCAGGTCCCTTCATCCATACGGTTCCGTCTTCATAGACTGTGATTTCCAGTTCTCCTCCGTCCAGTTCAACAATGACAGGCTGTGCATACACACAGAATCCGGCATTCACTGCGGCCGCTGCACTGGCACAGGCGCCGGTCCCGCAGGCCATCGTGCCACCGCTGCCGCGTTCCCAGACCCGCATGCGGATCCGGTTTTCTGCTTTGACCTGCACGAATTCCGCGTTGACACCGCCCGGAAAGAGGGGATGATGCTCGATTCTGGAGCCGATCTGTTCAGGGAGGCAGAGACCTGCTTCCGCAACAAACATCACCGCATGGGGATTGCCGGTCGATACCGGGATCAGGGATAATACAGTGCCGTCCAGTTCGATTTTCTCCGGTTCTGAGACGATCACGGTTCCCATGTTCACAGAGACTGAAGTCACACGGCTGCCTTCACAGTGGAGGTGCAGCTCACGTATGCCGGACAGTGTTTCGATCCGCAGTTCCGTTTTATCGGTAAAGCCTTTTTCATATACATACTTTCCGACGCACCGGATGCCGTTGCCGCACATCCTGGCTTCGCTTCCGTCAGCATTGAAGATTCGCATGCGGAAATCAGCAGTCTCTGATTCAGAGATATAGATGAGACCGTCGGATCCGATTCCGAAGTGGCGGTCAGACAGTCTTACTGCCAGTTTTTCAACATCTGCCGGCAGTTCACCGAAGAAGTAAAGATAATCGTTCCCGATTCCCTGCATTTTTGTGATATGCATGATTTACACCCCGCTTTCTCCGTAATTGGACAGTACACGCGCGGACGGATCATTCACCGCGCATCCTTCCCAGTTCCTGTTAGGCATCCAGAAATCCGCGATCATCTCCGCATTTCCCGGATAATATTTTTCAAACAGTTCACGGTACAGGAGACTTTCTTTTGTAAACGGCGGGCAGTAGGCATACTGCCTGCGTTTCGCCTCGAATTCTGCATCTGTGTATGTTTCTTCCGCGTATGCCCTTATGTCATCGACCATGGAATGGCCGACCGCATCAGAGAAGGCTGCTTTCTGCCGCCAAAGGATCTCATCCGGCAGTATGTGATCTTCCGCGAATGCCTTTCGAAGCAGGTATTTGCCCATATTGTGACGGTTCATTTTGAGTACCGGATCGATACTCATGGCATAACGTACAAACTTCAGATCGCCGAAGGGGACTCTTGCTTCAAGCGAGTTGACGGAGATGCATCGGTCAGCCCGCAGCACATCATACATGTGGAGTTCGCGTATGCGCTTCTCCGCTTCTTTCTGAAACTCCTCCGCATTCGGCGCGAAGTCGGTATATTTGTACCCGAACAGCTCATCCGAGATCTCACCGGTAAGCAGGACCCGGATATCGGTATGTTCATGGATGTATTTGCAGACAAGATACATGCCTACGGAAGCACGGACGGTGGTGATGTCCCATGTTCCGAGCAGGTGTACCACGTCCTCAATAGAATCGATGACATCCTGTTTTGAAATGATGACTTCGGTGTGTTCGCTGCCGATATAGCATGCGACTTTCTTTGCATATTTGAGGTCGATCGCATCAACATCCATTCCGATGGCAAATGTGCGGATCGGATGATCCGTCATCTTCTGCGCGATGGCGCACACCAGCGAGGAATCGAGACCGCCGGACAGCAGGAAGCCGACCGGGGCATCCGCATCAAGTCGTTTCTTCACACCGTCGATCAGCAAACGGCGGAGCTTTGCACAGACTGCGTCTTCATCCTTCATCGTGAACTGCACGACTTCCGAAGGATCGTAATACCGTACGAATCCTTCTTTCGGCGTCCAGCGTCTTGAAGAGGTCCAGACCGTATTCGTAATACAATGGGAGAATGATCTCGCAGTCGGAACCGCTGATGAGGGGATACTCCTCCAGGAGACGTTTCCGGATCGGCCGGAAACCGTACAGTTCCCCGTTGCATACTGCATAATCGCCGTTCATCTCAAATGGCTGCATTCCTTTTTCATCAAGTCCCATAATGGCAAGCCTGTGGAATCCCATCCAGCCTCCGGGGATACTGATAAGCCGGCTCATATCGGGACCGCGAGAAATTGTTTCATCAAAGCATTTCCGGATAACGTCTTCCGAAAGATTCTGAGACAGTACTGTAAATATGGAACACATAAAATGGCACCTCCGTTGTGACGGCAATCATCCTGTGATTTCAGGACGAAGGCCGCCTCTCCGTGGTGCCACCTGACTTGCTTCTCAAAAAGGGTTCCAGCAAACCCATGCGGGGATAACGTGCCGCTATCACGCCTTCCTTACTTAGCGCCTTTGCTGTTCGGGTCGGACTTGGAAGTGTTTTTCCTTTCTGCCTGTCATACGGGATTCCCATCAATTGCCCGCTCTCTTGGATGACACATTCAGAAGTACTCCTCTTCCGCATCGCTTTGTTCTGATTATGTTTGAAGATTAATGCAGAAATCCAAATTCGTCAATAACTTTTTCAATGGTTTTCAGAAAATAGTGCCAAAATTTTCATTGCGTATGAAAATATTTCAAAGTTGTCAAATTGCGCTTGACACCACATTAACAAAACGTATAATGGTTCCCATAAGGCAAGGGTGCCCGGAGTTTCTGAACTCACGGACGCCCCTTTTCTTTTATCAGAAGGAAGCGGGCAAAACGTAGATCACTGCAGAAAAAGGCAAAGGTGTCTTTTGTACTCAAGAAAAAAGAGCCTTTGTCTTTCTTTGTTATTCATGGATAAAGGGGGCTGTGAAACAAACGGAAGATTCATATCTGTGTCAAAGGCTGAAACTGATGAAAGGGGTAAAGATTATGACTGTAGAATTCTGGTTTTTGATCGGTGCTGCACTGGTGTTCTGGATGCAGGCAGGATTTGCGATGGTGGAGACAGGCTTCACCCGAGCTAAAAATGCCGGCAACATTATCATGAAGAACCTGATGGACTTCTGTATCGGCACAGTTGTGTTCTCACTGCTTGGCTACACTCTGATGATGGGTGAAGATACCTTCTTCGGCCTCATCGGTATCCCAAATCTGGATCTGTTTACACACTTCGGAGAATTCATCGCATCTCCTGCGGATGGATTCACGGACGCAAGTTATTTTGTATTCAACCTTGTCTTCTGCGCTACCACCGCGACCATTGTCTCCGGTGCGATGGCGGAACGGACTAAATTCTCTGCCTACTGTGTTTACTCGGCGGTGATCAGCCTGCTGATCTACCCGATTGAGGCACACTGGATCTGGGGCGGCGGCTGGCTCAGCCAGCTCGGCTTCCATGATTATGCCGGTTCCTGTGCGATTCACATGGTCGGAGGTATCGCCGCGCTGATCGGCGCTGCAGTACTCGGCCCGCGCATCGGCAAATATGTTACAGACAAAGAAGGAAGAGTCACCAAGGTCAATGCAATTCCCGGACATTCTATCCCGCTCGGTGCACTTGGTGTATTCATTCTCTGGCTCGGCTGGTACGGCTTCAACGGCGCCGCTGCCACAACGCCTTCGGAACTTTCTTCGATCTTTCTGACCACAACGATCGCACCTTCTGTCGCAACATGTACAACGATGCTCTATACCTGGGTGAAAAACGGGAAGCCGGATGTTTCGATGTGTCTGAACGCTTCACTTGCAGGCCTTGTTGCAGTTACTGCAGGCTGTGACGCCTTTGACGCAGTCGGAGCGTCCATTGTCGGTATCGTTGCGGGAATTCTTGTTGTTGAGGTCGTTGAGGTACTCGATCTCAAACTCCATATTGATGATCCGGTCGGTGCGGTCGCTGTGCATTGCGCAAACGGTATCTGGGGAACGATTGCGGTCGGCCTGCTCGCAAATCCGGCTGCCCCAGCAGGTCTTTCCGGACTGCTGTATACCGGCAGCTTCACACAATTCGGACTTCAGCTGCTTGGTTTTGTGACAGTAGCCTTATGGGCATCAGTTACGATGGTGGGATTCTTCCTGCTGCTGAAGAAACTGAACTTTCTGAGGGCAGATGCTGAAGATGAGCTTATCGGTCTTGATATTACAGAACACGGTCTGCCAAGTGCATATGCAGATTTTATGCCTGCAGTTGATAAGTACTCCGATTTCAGTTCGGGTGAACCGGTTACCGCAGTGACCGGAACCGTACCTGCAGCAGAGGCGGTGCCGGTAAAACAGGAGCCTAAGTTCGATGGACATAAATTCACAAAAATTGAAATCGTCTTTAAGGAAGAAAGACTCTATGCTCTTAAGGAAGCCATGAGTAAGCTTGGCATTACCGGTATGACGGTATCTCATGTTATGGGTTACGGGACGCAGAAAGGACATACCGAGTACTATCGCGGTGTTGCGGTCGAGACTGATCTTCGTCCGAAAGTGCAGGTGGATATTGTCGTATCCGCAATTCCGGTAAGCGATGTCATTGAAACCGCCAAGAAGGTACTCTATACCGGTCATATCGGTGACGGCAAGATCTTTGTATATGATGTTGAGAATGTTATAAAAGTCCGTACCGGTGAAGAGGGGTTTGATGCCCTGCAGGGTGTGGAATAAAAAAAGAGATGTGATGTTGCCTGATCCGCATACAGAATTTAAAGAGTATGCGGATCTTGCAGATTTTATACACAGGAGGAAGGCGATGAGTATTCATGAAGACTGCGGTGTATTCGGGGTTATGGCAGATCATCCGTTCCGCGCAGCGGAGTACTGCTATTACGGGCTGTATGCTCTGCAGCACAGAGGACAGGAAAGCTGCGGGATATTGATCAACGATGATGGTCTGTTTGTTTCTCACAAGGATCTGGGTCTTGTCAGTGAAGTATTTTCCAAAGAGGTTCTTTCTTCCTTTCCGAAAGGAAGAATGGCAGTAGCCCACACCCGATATGGAACGACCGGCGGCACAAACCGGCGAAACTGCCAGCCGATTGAAGTTAACCATCAGAAAGGTCATATGGCGATTGCCCATAACGGAAATCTGTCCAACGCAGGACAGCTGCGCTCCATGCTGGAACTCTCCGGCGCAATCTTTCACACCACAAGCGATACAGAAATTATCGCTTATATCGTCACAAAAGAGCGGCTTTCTGCGCCTTCTATCGAGGAGGCGCTAAGCCGGGCAATGAATACCATGGAAGGAGCTTATTCCCTGATCCTGATCAGCCCGCAGAAGCTGATCTGCGCAAGAGACCCGCATGGGTTCCGTCCGTTATGTTACGGAAAAACCGAAGACGGCATTTATGTCGCAGCATCGGAGAGTTGTGCTTTGTCTGCTGTCGGCGCGAATTTCATCCGGGACGTTGAACCGGGAGAGATTCTGATTTTTACACCGGAAGGCGTTGTGTCACGGCGAGAGCACTGTAATAAAAAAGATAAGAAGTTATGTATCTTTGAATATATTTATTTTGCACGGCCGGATTCCGTCATCGACGGAAAGTCGGTACATGCATCGCGCATCAGGGCCGGAGAGATCCTTGCGGAGGAACACCCGGTTGATGCAGATTTTGTCATTGGAGTTCCCGATTCCGGACTGGATGCCGCACTTGGTTACAGCCGCGTTTCCGGGATTCCCTACAGCATTGGACTGATCAAAAACAAATATATCGGCAGAACCTTCATCTCCCCGGGAGACCGGCTCAACCAGGTAAATATCAAATTATCCGCGATCGGACATGCCGTAAAAGATAAACGAATTGTTCTGATCGATGATTCGATCGTACGCGGAACAACCAGCGGACGCATTATTTCGCTTTTACGAAATGCCGGTGCGAAGGAAATCCATTTTCGCGTCTCCGCTCCTCCTTTTCTGCATCCGTGTTATTACGGTACCGACATTGAATCTTCTGAACATCTGATCGCATGTCATCATTCGCAGCATGAAATTGCCGAAATGATTGGTGCAGATTCACTTGGCTTTCTTCCGCTCAGCCGGCTGGGTGAACTTGCCGGAACACACCATTACTGCAAAGCCTGCTTTGACGGCATATATCCCACCTCAGTTCCGAAGGCTGTCGGAAAGAACCGGTTCGAGCAGCGCCTGCCCGGGTGATCCGTCACACATTCCCGAAGTGTTTCCGGTAATATCGCCTGGATACTCTGCGTATATATTGCAGATTCAGAGAATAATCACAACACTTTTTTGAGGCATTAGGCAGGAAATATACCCGATGGATAGGTTGGTATAGGATAGTAGATGATTCAGGAGAAGACTATTTATACCCTGCTTCAAAATTCGAAATTGTTAAGAAATAATACTCTATCGGAGTGTTTGTATTATGTGGGATCCACCATGTAAAATGACCGGTAATGAGCCGGTCTTTTTTGTTGTTATACATTAAGATGGAAGGTAAACAGATAGACCGTCTGTCAGAAAACAGATATACTTTTGCATAAGAAGAAACTGTATCGGTTAGAGGGGTTCTGTATGACTGCAATAAAGAGAAGAACCGGCTTCAATCCGTTTGTGATGATGATCGTGACACACATCATACTCGTTCTGCTGTATCTTCCGGGAACGAGGGCAGGATACGACAAGAATATCGTTTTTACGCTGTTCTGTGCCGCACTGACCTGTTATGAAGTGCATTACTGCCGTACAGACACAAAACATGAAATATTCTGGATCATATTCCTGCTCCTGAATGCGGCAGCGATATTCGTGATGGTAAATGCGTCCTTGAATACTGATTATATTGCGCCGTGGTGGCAGTATATACTGCTGTTCCTGGGCATGCCTGCCATCCTGACAGTCGATCTGATCTATCATTTCATCCCCTTATTCTGGGTGATGGCGATCCTGTCCGCAGGTGTCATTGCGGCACTGCTCGTGATCACGGTCAGACGGCTTTATGAGAAGAAAGCAGCCGGATAGTTTAAGGTCTTCCGATATATCTTTACAACTGACCGGAATGATGTAATATATTCTCAGTACGAGGGAGTAACGGGCTTAGCCTGGCAGACCGACAGCACGGAGAGATCCCGGTTTGCCATGAAACAGTGAGACTCATACAGCAGGATTCACTGTGGATCAGACCCGGGTCATATAAAAAACGATCAGACACAGTGAATGCTGTGCCTGTTTTGTTAAGGAGATGATGAAAATGCTGAAAGTAGAACATGTCACAAAAAAATACGGCAGAACCGTCGCATGCAGTGATCTGACATTTACCCTGGATGCGGGAAGCGTAACCGTCCTGCTCGGCCCAAACGGTGCGGGCAAAAGCACAATTATGAAGTCCATTATCGGTTTTCTGCGCTATGAGGGCGAGATCACCGTTGACGGATATGAGAATACGACACCGGAAGCGAGAAGGCTGATGGGATACATTCCGGAGTTGCCTTCCCTGTATCCGAACCTGACCGTCAATGAACATATGGAATTTCTTGCCAGGGCATACCGGCTGAAAAATTATAAGGAACGGATCGATTCTTTGTTTGAACGCTTTGAACTGAGTGATAAAAAGAAGAAATTCGGAGATGAGCTTTCCAAGGGTATGCAGCAGAAACTCAACATATGCATGGGCCTGTTTACACAGCCCGACCTGCTTCTGCTGGATGAACCGATGATCGGTCTGGACCCGCATGCCATCAAGGAACTGAAAGGCACCATCGAGGAAATGCGTGATGCCGGCAATACGCTGCTCGTATCCACGCATATCATCGACAGTGTGGATATGCTGTGGGACAGATGCCTGATCATGCAGGGCGGAAAGATCGTCGCGGATATTACAAAAGAAGAGCTGGATGCGGACGGCAGGACGCTGGAAGAATATTTCTTTGCGGTAACGGAGGGAATCGATCCCGAAGCGATGAATGAAGAGGAGAATGCACAGTCATGAGGATGTTTCTGTATTACAGCCTACATTCCGTCTGGAACCAGATCCGCAAACTCATGAAGACGTGGGTGCTGATACTGATCCTGGTATGCGGGCTGGTCGGCGGACTGGTTGGTCTCGGTGCTGCCACGCTGGAAGAAGCCGCATCTCCGGAAACGGAAGTGATCGAAGATATCGCGGAAGAAGAAATCACCGCGGAGATCGACCTGAATATTGATACACTGCAGCTGACAGAACTGATTTCGGGCGGTGTTATCCTCGCGGTATTTGCGTTTTCGGCGCTGAGCGCGGAAAAGAGCGGCAGTAAGATCTTCCTGCCGGCAGATGTGAATCTGCTGTTTTCCTCACCTCTGCGGCCGCAGTCAGTACTGATGTTCCGTCTTGGAACACAGCTGGGTATGGCGGTGTTCGGGTCATTGTATCTCCTGTTCCAGATACCGAATCTGACCATGAACCTGGGACTGCCGCTTGCCGGCGTGCTGGCGATCATGGCCGCATGGGTCATGACGCTGGTCATCGGGAAACTGATCCAGATCCTGGTTTATGTACTCTGTTCATCAGATCCCGGTTTGCGGAAAAAGATTCCGTACGGTGTATATGGATTTCTCGCGCTGATCCTGGCAGTATTCATCATCTGGCAGAGAACACAGTCTGCCGGTCTTTATGACGCGGCCCAGATGTTTTTCAACGGGAAGTATTCTTCCTGGATCCCGTTCTGGGGATGGGTAAAAGGTTTTATCGGCGGTGCTCTCAGAGGACAGCTGGGAACGACGCTTCTGTTCCTGGCGCTGGTCCTTGCGGGCAGTGCGGCACTGATTGTGCTGATCTACCGTATCAAAGCGGATTTCTATGAGGATGCGATGATGCGTTCCGAGGAAGTCGCGGAGCTGATGAACCGCATGCAGGAGAACCGTAACGGCCTGTTCGGAATACGGACGAAAAAGTTCAGTGATAAAACAAAACGGGAAAGTCTGGACAGGGGATACGGCGCCAATGTGTATTTCTACAAGACGATGCATGCGAGATTCCGTTTTGCAAAATTCGGTATTTTCACCAAGACTCTGTTGACGGACCTGTTCTTCGGGGTCGCCGGTGCCTTGTTTCTGAAACTGGTTGTTGAAACAAAAACGTTTATGCCGCTGGCATTGATGTTCTGCGTGATCGTATTCTTCCGTTCACTGGGCAATCCGATGAACCGGGATCCGAAAATGGATTCATTCCTGCTGGTACCGGAGAATACATGGAAAAAACTGTTCTACTCGATGCTTGGGGGAACAGCGAACTGCCTGCTGGATACACTGCCGGCAGTCATCGTCGGCGCATTGATCATGGGAGCGGATCTGTTTGGAGCACTTGCGTATCTGCCGCTGATCGTTTCTGTCGACTGCTATGCAACATGTGTCAATACATTCCTGAATCTGTCCATTCCGGATTCGATCGGGACGCAGATCAAAAACGTGATCCAGATCCTGTTTATCTATTTCGGTCTTCTGCCGGATATTGCGATCCTGGCTGTCGGCTTTGCCTTTGACTGGCCGTACGCGGCAGCCTGGCTGTGCGGTCTCGTGAACCTGTTCCTTTCCGCCATCTTCTTTACGCTTGCCGGGGCATCAGCTGACCCGGTCGGCGGCAGACCGGTGATCCGGAAACTGGAACTGGATGAGACACAGGCCCGCA
>CADBPK010000029.1 GCA_902796465.1 uncultured Erysipelotrichaceae bacterium
CTCCGTGACACCGTCCGTATGCACGAACAGTCTGGCACCGGGCTGAAGCGGGATCGTATAGTTATGGTATAACATGCTGTCCATACCGCCGATGACGAAACTGTGCCTGTCTTTGTGGACGCTGAAGCTTCCCTCCGGTTCCATGATCACAGGATACTCATGTCCCGCATTCGCAGCGGTCAGTATTCCGGTGGATATTTCCAGAATACCGAGCCAGACCGTCACGAACATCTCTTCGCGGTTGTTGGCGCAGATCTGATGATTGACGATTTCCAGTATGCCGGCCGGATTTAAGCCGGTCATTGCGACATTCTGTACAAGGATCTTTGAGATCATCATAAACAGTGCCGCAGGCACACCCTTGCCGGAAACATCCGCAATCACGAGACACAGATGATCGTCATCGATCAGGAAGAAGTCATAGAAATCGCCGCCGACTTCCTTTGCCGGATCCATAACGGCATAGATATCAAATTCCGGCCGTTCCGGGAATGCCGGAAAGATATTCGGCAGCATATCTGCCTGGATGCGGGTTGCCAGGGAAAGTTCTGTGCTGATCCGTTCCCTTTCGGCCGTGATCTGCGTCAGATTCTTCATATATGCATCGAGATCCTGTTCCATTTCCTGCATAGTCAGACTGAGGTTCTCGATCTCATCACCGGTCCGGATATTCAGCTTTTCAAAATGATTCCCGGAAGGAGTATCAGAAGACCTGTCCTGGGAATACGCCTTCGCCGCAGCAGCCAGCTGGTTGATCGGCCTTACCGTTCTGCGGTTCAGATTGCGCAGTGCAGCATACAGCGCCGCAATCGATATTCCGGCCATCATCACAATATAAGCCCACATGAACTTTTTGACTGTCGACATCGCCGCATTCATGTCCGTATCAAAGAAGACAAAGACCGGTTTGCCGTCTATCATCCCGATTATGGTCCCGCCCATGCACCGGTAGCCGTAGGGTTCCATATTGATCGTCGTGACAGGGATCTTTCCTGCCCCGAACAGATTATCCAGGAAATAGCTTCGTCCTTCCGTCAGATCACGGATCGATTCTGCTTTCAGCTCATCCCAGCTGCCAGGCGGACAGAAACTGTCATTGGGATCGGAATCCGCAATGAATACACGCCGGTTTGTCTCCGGATCCAGAAAAGCAGTAAACGCAGCTATTCCGCCGTTGGTCTCCTGGATATCCAGCAGGGTGAAACGCAGTTCTTCAAACTTCTCATCACGGACTTCATCAAAAGCAGACAGCAGCGGGGAATGCTTGTCATTCAGCTGGTCCCGTTCTTCGTCTGACATCCCGTAATAGATAGTCATGACTTTCGCCGCTTCGTCCAAAGCTGCCTCCGTATCCATAAAATGATTCGCCGTCCTGGACATCTGCCATGTCCTGTTGCGGTAATCCCGCCGGACAGAAGAATAGTACAGATAGTTGCCGAAGATCAGTGCCGTAGCGTTGAGGATCAGATAAAACAGGATAAGCACACGGAAGGTCTTCCCGGCCAGGCTGTGGTGGATCCGTTGATAATAACTCATTTCAGACAGTTTCTTTCTCCGCATGAGGCTTTCTCCTTCCGCAAACTGTTACTGCAATTTTATCATGAAATACCTGTGTATTCATTCAGCTCTCATTCAAAAAACAAAGGATATTCAGTACATTAAAATACGTTATGCGCACCTCTCTGCAGATACAGGAACGGTAAGCTGATATAATATGAATCATAAATACGATGCGGAGGAATCATATGATCGGAATACTGAAAAAACGATTTCATGAAAACATGACCCGCCACCCCGATGTAAATTGGGAAACCATAGAAACGATCCTGAACAGCCATCCGGAAGCTCTGGAGATCCTCAGAAAAATGGAAGAAAGCGGAGGTGAACCGGACACCATCGGTCAGGACAAAGAAACAGGAAAGATCATTTTCTGCGACTGTTCAAAAGAAACACCGGCCGGACGCAGAAGCCTCTGTTACGATGATGAAGCATTACAGAAACGGAAAAAGAATCCCCCTGCCGGCAGTGCCCTCACGCAGGCAAGGCAGATGGGTGTTGAACTGCTCACTGAAACGTTATATTACCGGCTCCAGGAACTCGGTGAATTCGATACGAAAACTTCCAGCTGGATCGCCACGCCCGAGAAGATCAGAAAACTGGGCGGCGCCCTGTTCTGTGAGCACCGTTACGATACCACGTTTACCTTTCACAACAGTGCTGATTCCTATTACTCCGTACGCGGCTGGAGAGGATATTTCTGTGTGTGACCTTTTTTACAGTACGTTCTTACTGTATTAGTCTTACAATAGAATCATGAAGTATTTTTGGACACACCGGGACAACATACCGGAAGGTCTGGGGTACGGCCAGTTTACACCTGCCCATTTTCTCTGGATCGCCGTTACATTTCTGTGCATCATTGCCGGTGTATGGTATTACCTGGGTGCTGACACTGCCGCGAAGCTTGTCTTCCTGCGTTCGATCGGGGCCGTACTGATCGCCATTGATCTGGTAAAAATGGTTATTATTGCCAGATCGGATGTTGTATTTTCAGACTACCTGCCGCTGGAACTCTGCAGCTTCGCGGCCTATTTTATCGTTATAGATTCCCTGATCCCGGATAACACCATCGTTTCATTGATGCTGGTGACGCTGTTTCTGCCGGCAGCGCTGATGGCCGTTTTCTTTCCGACCACTTCTCCTCTTCCCGCCGTCAATTTCTATACCATCCATCAGTTCCTGTACCACGGTCTGATCGTTGTTTATGTTGCCGCCCGTTTCGCGGCCCGGGAAATACCGCTTTCCTATCCGCTGCTCTGGGGAGCCATTTTCCGTATTCTTATCCTTGCCGGCGTCATTTACCTGATCGATGTCCGTTTCAATAAGAATTTCATGTTTCTGCGGGAAACATACGGAAACCCGGTTCTGGAAATCATCTGGAACAAAACAAACGGGGGAACCGGATATACTGCCGGTCTCGTCTGTTTCTGTGTTGTGATGATCCATGTATTCTTCGTAATATGCAAGATATTTGAGTTCTTTTTCCTGCGGTAATATCCGCAAAATATGCCTGACACATGAAAACCCGGACAGAAATGAATCTATCCGGGTTGTTTTATGCCGTTATTTCAGACTGGCAAATGATCATTTATTCTGAAAAGTATTTGATGAAATCTACAGCTGATTACATCAGTTTGCAGAACATTTCACGGAACTGTTCCAGTGTTGCAGGTCTCGGGTTGCCCGGTGCGCATGCGTCTGCAGCTGCAGATTCGCACAGGAAGTCGAGATCTTCTTCCTTGAGTTTTTCCAGTTTTGTCGGGATGCCTACATCAACAGACAGCTGACGTACTGCATCGATGGCAGCCTTGCGGTATTCTTCCGGGCTCATGCCTGTTGTATCAACATCGAATGCTTCCGCGATCTTCTTGAACTTCTCGCCTGTGTATTCCTGGTTGAATTCCATAACGATCGGCAGCATCATTGCGCATGCAACACCGTGCGGTGTGTCATAGACAGCACCCAGTGTGTGTGCCATGGAGTGAGCGATACCGAGACCGACATTGGAGTAAGCCATAGCTGTGACATACTGTGCCAGAGCCATTCCTTCACGTCCGTCCGGATCATTCGCAACAGCCTTGCGCAGGTTCTTTGCGATCAGCTGGATTGCTTCGAGGTTCAGGCAGTCAGCCAGTTCCCATGCAGCACCGGTTGTGTAGCCTTCGATTGCGTGTGTCAGCGCATCCATACCTGTGGAAGCTGTCAGGCCCTTCGGCATGGAAGACATCATATCCGGGTCAACAACGGCGATGTCCGGAATGTCGTTAGGATCTACGCAGACGAATTTACGCTTCTTTTCAACATCGGTGATTACATAGTTGATGGTGGATTCAGCACCTGTTCCGCCTGTTGTAGGAACAGCGATCGTGAATACTGTACGGTTCTTTGTCGGGGAGAGGCCTTCCAGGGAACGGACATCATAGAAATCAGGGTTGTTGACGATGATGCCGATTCCTTTGCCGGTATCCATTGAGGAACCGCCGCCGATCGTGATCATGAAGTCTGCACCGGATGCTTTATAAGCATCAACACCATGCTGGACATTCTCGATCGTCGGGTTCGGTTTGATATCAGAGTATATTTCGTAATCGATGCCGTTTTCAGCGAGAAGATCTGTAACTTTCGCTGTAACGCCGAATTTGACGAGATCAGGATCGGATGCGACGAAAGCTTTCTTGTATCCCTTAGCTTTGACAATACCCGGGATCTCCTTGATTGCGCCGTGTCCATGGTAAGAAATGCCGTTCAAAACAAAACGATTTACAGCCATAAATAATTATCCTCCTATTATTATTTTCAGCAGGCTGGCAAAGCACTGTTGGTCACTTATATTTTATCACGATTCATAAACAGTTAATCATAAATACTCCTATAAGAAGCTGCTCTCTGCATCAATTTACGGTATAAAGTTATTGTCATGCATCCATGCATCGATCTCGGGCTGCACGGAACCGAAATCATTCTGGACTGTTTTGCCGGTCAAAGCCAGACCGTCCCTGACATCCGCCTCCGGAATCACAGCACGTATCTTATCCGGTGTTCCCGCCAGACCGCTGCCGCCGTGTGTGTTGAACGGGTAAACGGTCTTGCCTGTAAAGTCGTAGCTTTCCAGGAATGCATAGACGATCATCGGCAGGTCGCCGTGCCAGATCGGATAGCCGAGGATGATCGTTTCATAGCTTCCCCAGTTAACCACAACATTTTTGATCTCCGGTCTGGCCTGATTGTCCTTTTCTTCCTGTGCAATGGCCAGTGTTTCATTATAGTTTTCCGGATACGGAACAACGGGAATGATCTCAAACACATCAGCGCCGGTCTTTTCCGCAATATATTCTGCCGCGATACGGGTGTTTCCTTTTTCAACTACACCGACATCCCAGTTTTCCCCTGCCCTTGAAAAATAGACGAGAAGTTCTTTTCCACCTGCTTCTCCGGGTACAGCCGTTTCTTCTGTTTCAGTTGTTTCTTCCGGCCCGCTGACCGGTTCTTCCGATGCCGGCTGTGAAGCAGAACAGCCGCACAGAACCAGCAAAGATGAAATGAATGCAATTACGGTTTTCTTCATATTCATTACTTCTTCCAGTTGTTGGAGAATGTCTTGTGCTGTGATTCTTCAATGCCTCTGTGGCCGTAGATCTGACAGGCATCGAGCGCTTCCTGCAGGGCCTTGAATTCCCCGTCTGTCAGCTCAACATCACCTCCGCCCAGGTTTTCAAGGATCCTTCCCTTGTTTTTTGAACCCGGGATCGGTACGACGTTCGGATACTTTTTTAGCATCCATGCAATGGATACCTGTGCCGGCGTAGCGTTCTTCTCTGCCGCATAGCGGTTCAGAATATCGAGGATCGGCTGGTTGCCTTCAATGTTTTCCTTCTTCAGCTGCGGCACGAAGTTGCGGACATCGTCTGTCTTTTCAAAAGCTGTATCCACCTTTATCTTCCCGGAAAGGAAGCCGGAAGCGATCGGCGAGAACGGTACTACGCCGATATTATGTTCCAGGCAGTACGGGAACACTTCCTTTTCACAGTCTCTTTCCAGGATGTTGTACAGGTTCTGCACAGCCGTAAGCGGCGTGATGGACTGTACTCTTTCGATGGTGCTGACACCGACCTGCGACATGCCCCATCCTTTGATCAGGCCTTCATCGATCAGCTTTCCCATGACCACGGCGACATCTTCCACCGGTACATTTTCGTTGACTCTGTGGAGATAATACAGGTCCACATAATCTGTCCTCAGTCTTTTCAGGGATCTCAGCAGATGTCCTTTAATCAGTTCATAGAGATCATATCCTTCCGTGAGTTCTTCATCATGGATATGCATCTTTGTGGCAAGGACCACTTTGTCCCTGAACGGTTCAATTGCTTCACCGACGATCTCTTCATTATGCCCTTCGTAGTACAGGACATTTCCGTATGTTTCTGCTGTATCGAAGAATGTGCAGCCTGCGTTATAGGCGTCACGGATCGCTTCAATACTGTAGGAACGTTCCGGGATCTGGCCATAGCCGTGTGAGAATCCCATGCAGCCCATACCTACTGCAGATACTTCCAGATTTCCGATCATGCGTTTTTTCATTTGATTACCTCTTTCTTTCCTTTACAATATGCAGAGTTTAGCGGTAGATGTAAAATGCCTTTTCAACATTGTATGTCATTCGGAAAATGAATGCCTGCGCCGGAATGATACAGATTTCTTTCTGCATACAAAAACCGGACTTTGATCCGGTTCCTGTTTATCTGTAAAAACTATTTCCGTGAAATGTGTTTCTGGGTCTCCGCTTTCGTTTCGCAGTACAGGCATCTGTATACGTTAGGCTCGCTTTCCGAAAGGACGAAGACATGCGCCAGTTCCTGTTCCGTGCTTGTAATGCAGCGCGGATTTTTGCATTTGATGACATTCACCAGTTTTACCGGCGGTTCCAGTTTTTTCTTTTCCACCAGCTTTTCGTCTTTGATGATATTGACTGTTACACCCGGATCAACAAACCCGATGACATCCAGGTCAATGTCCATATCGGCATCGATCTTGATGATGTCCTTTTTGCCGGTCTTGCGGCTTAGGGCATTCATGATGATCGCTACCTGGCAGTCCATCCGGTCGAGGTTTAACAGGTCATAGAGCTCCATCGCCCTGCCTGCTGTAATGTGATCAATTACCACACCGTTTGTAATGGAATCTATATTCATTGCTGAGCCTCCCTGAGCAGCTTCATGATCAAAGCCATGCGCATGTATTTTCCGTTCAGTACCTGTTTGAAATAGCAGGCTCTCGGATCTTTATCCACTTCCACGCTGATCTCATTTACTCTCGGCAGCGGATGCATGATCAC
>CADBPK010000030.1 GCA_902796465.1 uncultured Erysipelotrichaceae bacterium
AACAGTTTAACCCGGTCATCGAAAGCCTGCTTCAGAATGTCCTGGTAGTCGATACGATGGAAAACGGGAACAATCTCTCGGCCTTGACAAAACGTCAGTACAAGATCGTTACACTGAACGGTGAAGTCATTCACCGCGGCGGTTCCATGACCGGCGGAAAAACCAGACATGACACCAATATCGTTACACTGAAAAAAGAAATATTCGATATCACAGCACAGCTGGATTCCCAGAAAGCAAAGGTACTTCTGGCCAAGAAAGCCAATGACGCTGCGGTTCATGCAAGGGAAGAGATCTCCCAGTCGCTCCAGCAGAAAAGATACGCCCTCGTCGGACTTCAGCCTGTTCTTGAAGCCAAGCAGGCAAAGTACGAAAAGCTCCGCAGTGATCTTGCCTTAACAGGAAACACTGAAGAGGAAGGTTCTGATGACAGCCATGCGCAGGAACTGATCATGCGGCTGAATACCGCATATTCCCGCCGTGATGAAATTACCAATGACATCAAAGGAATGCGTGAAGAGAGGATCTCCCTGAATCAGGATATGGACCGTAAAGAAGCACAGATCCGGCAGATGCGCAAAGATCTTTCCTACGCTGAGGCAAGTGCCAACGCGATCCGCGTGGACCAGGGAAGACTGGAAACAAAAATAGAAAACAATCTGAACCGGCTGGCATCTGAATACCGCATGACATACGAATATGCATTGACAGTCGTACCGCATGAAACAGTCGAAAATGCACGGGAAGAAGTTGCCCAGCTGCGTTCCGATATCGAACGTCTCGGCAATGTCAACATGAATGCCCCGGAGGAATATACGGAAGTCAATACCCGGTATGAGACCATGAAAGGGCAGATCGAGGAACTGACACTGAGCAGGGACAAGATACTCGCTGCGATCGATGAAATGGATACTGTCATGAAAAAACAGTTCCGGGAGATGTTTGATAAGATCAATCACGAATTCAACGAGATCTTCCGCAATCTGTACGGCGGCGGCAAGGCACGCCTGTTCCTGCAGGATCCGGATGATATCCTGAATACAGGCATCGACATCGATGCACAGCCGCCCGGGAAGGCAGTACAGAACAATCTTCTGTTCTCCGGCGGCGAAAAGAGCCTGATCGCCCTGTGCGTGCTGTTTGCGATCCTGAAAGTCAAACCGGTACCACTCGTCATTCTTGATGAGGTCGAAGCGGCACTGGATCCGGGCAATGTAGAGCGCTTTGCCCAGTATCTCCACAAATACACCGATCAGACGCAGTTTATCGTCGTCACGCACCGTCCGGGCACCATGCAGAACACGGATGTTCTCTATGGGGTAACCATGCAGCATCAGGGTGTCAGCCAGATGCTGAAAGTTGAGCTGACCGAAGCAATCGGCATGGCCGATCCAGGCAGAACGGAGGCATGAGTATGAGTTTTTTATCAAAACTGAAAGAGAAATTCAGCAAAAAAGAAGATAAGGCCGTATACCTGAGCGGCTTTCAGAAAGCCAAACAGACTTTCAGCGACCAGCTGAATGAAATGCAGTATGAATTCCACGGCGTGGATGATGACTTTCTCGAACAGCTGACGATCATCCTTCTTGAAAGTGATGTAGGCATTGAAACTGCAGACCTGATCTGCGAAAAGCTGAAAGCAAAATGCGAGGAATATCCTTCCGTATCATTCCGCTGGGCTATGAACTTCCTGATCGAAATCATGAAAGAGATCTATGAAGAAGTCCCCGATACGGAAATTACATACAATGAGAACGGACCGACCATCATCCTTCTGGAAGGAGTCAACGGCAGCGGAAAGACAACAACTGCCGCCAAGCTGGCTTTTATGTACCAGTTCTATCAGAAGAAAGTCGCCTTTGTGGCAGCCGATACATTTCGCGCCGGCGCGATCGAACAGCTCGCCAAATGGGGTGAAAAACTTGATGTTCCGTGCATCAAAGGCAGGGAAAACGGGGATCCGAGTGCTGCAATCGTTGACGGATGCCGCTACGCGAAGGAAAACAATATCGATGTCCTGATCTGTGATACGGCAGGCCGTCTGCAGAATAAAGTCACACTGATGGATGAACTGACCAAAATGAACCGTGTAGCCGGCAGGGAGATCGAAGGCGCCCCGCACAATACATGGCTTGTTTTAGACGCAACGACCGGTCAGAACGGTCTGGCACAGGCCAGGATCTTCGCGGAATCCACCAAGCTTACTGGCATTATCCTGACCAAGATGGACGGTACGGCCAAAGGAGGCATCGTTCTTGCGATCAAGCATAAACTCCATCTGCCGGTCCTGTTTATAGGACTGGGCGAAAAGGAAAGAGATCTCCGTCCTTTCGATCTGGACAGTTACTTATACAGTATCTCCGAAGGACTGGATCATGCTGGATAAGGTTTTCATGAATAATCTGTTTGATTTCTACGGCGATCTGCTTACGGAAAAGCAGCAGGAGATCTGCAGATATTATTATGAAGAAGACTATTCTCTGCAGGAGATCCGGGACATCTGCAATATTACACGAAGCGCTGTTTATGATATGATTAATCGTAGCAGGAAGGATCTCCTGTACTATGAAGAAAAACTGCATTGTTATGCGCAGTTTCAGAAACGGAATGCCGTTTATCAGAAGATCCTGCAGAGTCCGTCTCTTACGGACGATATAAGAGAGTATATAAAAGAATGCATCGAGATTGAAAATGAGGAGGAAACATAATGACTAAAGTTATCTCAGTGAATTCCGGTTCATCATCCCTGAAGTTCCAGCTGTTTGACATGCCGAGCGAGACCGTACTGACTTCCGGTCAGGCAGAACGTATCGGCCAGGATATGGGTGCTTTTTCCATCAAGGTAAACGGTGAAAAGAAAGAACAGATCCTGCCGATTCCGGATCACAAAAAAGCAGTTGATATTCTTCTTAACGCACTTGTTGATGAAGGAATCGTTGAAACACTTGATGAAATCAAAGGCGCAGGACACAGAATCGTCCAGGGCGGCGCGTACTTCAGTGAATCCGTCGTTGTCGATGATGATGTTGTCCGCAAGGTTGATGAACTGTGCGAACTCGCTCCGCTGCATAACTTCGCGCATCTTGTCTGCTATAAGGCATTCAAGGAAGCTCTGCCGCAGATCGGACATGTATTCGTATTCGATACCGCATTCCATCAGTCCATGGGTCCGGAATCCTATCTGTTCCCGGTACCGTATGACTGGTATACACAGTACAAGATCCGCCGTTACGGCGCACACGGCACAAGCCATCAGTATGTAAACAAGCGCGCGGCTGAACTCATGGAAAAAGATGAAAAGACCATGAACA
>CADBPK010000031.1 GCA_902796465.1 uncultured Erysipelotrichaceae bacterium
CGTTTCAAACAGCGGTACGATATCATTGTTGGTATCATCCGGTTCATAACGGACGATACCCTGACGCGCGATGCCGTACAGGATCGGAAAATCCAGCTGGTCATCTGCCGCATTCAGTTCCAGGAACAGATCGTAAACTTCATCGATCACCTCGATCGAACGTTCATCATTCTTATCCATTTTATTGATCAGCAGGATCGGCTTCAGTCCGCATTCAAGGGATTTCTGCAGAACGAATCTCGTCTGCGGCATCGGACCTTCGGCAGAGTCAACGAGCAGGATGACGGTATCGACCGTCTTGATGATCCGCTCCACTTCACTGGAAAAATCCGCGTGCCCCGGTGTATCAACAATATTGATCTTATAATCTTTATATGTAACAGAACAGTTCTTGGAATAGATCGTAATTCCTCTCTCTCTTTCGAGATCGTCACTGTCCATGATACAGTCGACTACTTTTTCGTTATCCTTAAACACATGGCTTTGTTTTAAAAACGCATCTACGAGTGTAGATTTGCCGGCATCAACGTGCGCAATTACGGCTATATTGATAATTTTCTGATAATCCATGCATTTCTCTCCTTTTCAAAACGTGTTTATTATATGTGTTCATCTGTTAAAAAACAATAAAATCATGACTTGACCGCCGGTCAAACTGTGCTATATTAGTAATTGTATTGAGGGAGTAGCCGACACATATGTGTCTGTATGCCGTCATCCCGAGTAATTTCCGGCATACAGTGAAATGGCAGGACTCATACAAGGCGCTGTCCTGTATGAGCAGATTCCCGAGCCATCTGAATACAGGCACAGCCGGTATTCATTTTTTTGGAGGAAATACACATGAAGAAAATCAAAAGCATTCAGATCCGCTTCCCTGCAGTCCAGCAGGGAAACGAAGATCTCAAGGCAGTTCTTGTCCCGGCAGCGATCACATTGATCCCGGCATTTATCCTGTGGTATTTCATTCTGCCGCCCATCAATCTGAAAAGCCTTTTGTTCTGGTTCTTTCTGATCCTGGTCCTGATCCTGTATACCCTGAACAAGATGTTCTACGGGCTGAAAAGAAAGGCACCGTTCTCGCTGAAGAGACCGCTGATCGCCATACCGGTCATCGTGGCATTTATCCTCGTTACGGCACTGGTCGGAAGCTCCAAACTCTTCCATGCGAAGAAATACAGCCAGATCCTGGAGGTGACGGAAGATACGATTGACATCATCCCGTCCGCTTCCGGTTCCTCTTCCATCGCGCTGATGGACACAGCTTCCGCGGAACGTCTGGGCGACAGAAGGATCGGCTCGCTGTCTTCGGTTGTAAGCCAGTTCAATGTCGGCGACTACATGCAGATCAATTATCAGGATTCTCCTGTAAAGGTGGCGCCGCTGCGCTATGACGGCTTCTTCAAGTACCGCAGCAACCGCGACACCGGTATTCCCGGCTATGTCGTTGTTGACCCGGTGGATATGTCAGCGGATTACATTTCCCTGAAAGAAGGCATGCGCTATGTGCCTTCCGCGTATTTTTCCAAAGATCTTTACCGGCGCATCCGCTTTGCCTATCCGACATTGATGGTGGACAATATCCATTTCGAGATCGATGAGGAAGGCAATCCGTGGTATGTCGCTTCCATCTATGACCACGCGGTGGGACTGTTCGGCGGTGAAACGGTTACCGGTGCGCTGGTGATCGACCCTGTCAGCGGAAAGATCAGCCGTTACAGCATCGATGATGTTCCGGTCTGGGCAGACGTCGTCTTCCCGGGTGATCTGATCTGTGATCAGTACAATAACCATTCCCAGCTGCAGCACGGCTTCCTGAACAGCATCTTCTCACAGAAAGACTGCCGTCAGGTAACGACAATCCAGACCGTCGATGAAGACGGTGACAGCACTTCCTATCCGGATTACGGATATATTGCCAAGGACGGCGATATCTGGATCTATACCGGCATCACCTCCGTCAACGGCGACAGTTCCAATCTCGGCTTTATCCTCGCCAACGAGAGAACTTCCGAGACACGGTATGTCAGCTGTGCCGGCGCGGATGAATTCTCGGGAATGAAGAGCGCAGAGGGAGAAGTGCAGGAAAAAGGCTATATTGCTTCCTTCCCTTCCCTCATCAACATTGACAACACGCCTACATACATCATGGTGCTGAAAGACGCAAACGGTCTTGTAAAGATGTACGCAGCCGTCAACGTTGAGCAGTACAACGTCGTCGCGACCGCATCCACCCAGAGTGAATGCATTGCCAAATACAAGGCACTCCTGGCAGGCGATATCACATCCAACGATGAAGATATCGATGTGGGCAGTGATGAAGGATATGCCGAAAAGACGATCACCGTCGCGAAGATGCAGACGATCGACCAGAACGGAAACACATGGCTTTACATCGTCGATACCGACAGCCAGATCTACAAGGCAAAGTATGCGGATGTGCTGGATATGCTGCTGGTAAATGAAGGCGATACGATCACAATTCTGACAAACGGAGAAACATTTAAATTTTCTCTTAACAATTAATGTGCTTTAGTGCTATAATACTAAAGCACATGCACCAGTGGTGGAATCGGCAGACACGTACGCTTGAGGGGCGTATGGGGAGACCCGTGCAAGTTCAAGTCTTGTCTGGTGCACC
>CADBPK010000032.1 GCA_902796465.1 uncultured Erysipelotrichaceae bacterium
CGTTTATCCTGAGCCAGGATCAAACTCTTCATTTGATTTAGCTCTTAACACAATTCCTTAGAATTGCGCCTTATCCTAATTTATAAATTGACGTTCTTTCGTAATCTAATTCCTGTTCAGTTTTCAAAGAGCTTTCCGCAGATTTCAACCTGTGTTTTCTTCCGCGGTGCCTTTTGATAGTACCACTGTGCAATATCAGTGTCAACAACTTTTTTTATTTTTTTTCGAAATTTTTTGGTTGTGTTTCCAACATTCATTTTTCCATGCCTGCATAGGCCTGATGTAAGCGCTTTTTCAGCCTTTTTCCGCGCTTTTTCTGCTGTATTCTTCAAATGCAGCAGCACAATTATATGCATTTTTTCTTCTTCATGCGATACTTTTTTTATGAATACAACAAAGATCGTACTTGTTTCCGATAATCACGGAGATTCAGAATGTCTGAAAGATCTGAAGGAAATGTATCCTGACTATGATCTGTTTGTCCATTGCGGTGATTCAGAGATGGAAGAAGAATATATGGACGGTTATATCTGCGTCAGAGGAAACAATGATTATCTGTATACAAGGAAAACACCGGACAGCCTGACGCTCCATATCCAGGGACATATTGTTTATGTCTGCCATGGCCATATGGACTTTCTTTCCTATTTTCATTATGAACCCATGATAAACAGGGCCAGGGCTGAAGGCGCTGACATCATATTCTTCGGTCATGTGCATACATATCTGGATACAGTACAGGACGGGATGCGTCTGCTCAATCCGGGATCCATACGCCACAACCGCGATGCCACCCCGCCATCCTATATGCTGGTGGAGATTTCCCGGGAAAATGTTACAGTCACCAAAAAGGAATATGTCCGTCCGCATAAACCCGGACTCGTCGAAAAGATCATAGAGCTCCTGATCGGAAAATCTTCAAAATAAACATTAAACATCGTACTCTGCAGAGAATACGATGTATTTCTTCTTATATTGTTATTCTGTTTTATGCAATGACTACTTCATCGTCGGAAAGATCACTGGTCATTCCTGTAATAGAGGATTTGCCTACGTTGCAGCAATGGTCACCCATACGTTCCAGTGTACCGAGCATATCGCAGTAAACTGCAACAATGACAGGAGAAGAACATTCGCCTGTACCCATGCGTCTGAAGTGACTGCGCCTTGCATTCTCTTCCAGATCATCCAGTTAGCGTTCCATGCCGCGGAGCTGTTCATATCTGCTCTCTTCACCCGTCGCAAATACTTCTGCGGAAACATCCACCATATCGAGTACCCTGTCGAACATATCCTTCAGATCCTTCATTGCATTTTCCGAGAAGTGCTCTTTCTTTTCATTTACCATCATGATGAATTCCGTCAGGTTGACAGCCAGATCACCGACTCTCTCATAGTTCTTGACTGCATCCAGATACGAACGGATATCATTTGTATCCTTAGCTGTCAGATTTGCCTGTGTGGAAAGACGGATCAGGTAATCTGTGATCTTCTGGTCAAATTTATTAATAATGCTTTCACGTTCATCGATTTTGTGCTTATCTTCTTCGTTTCCCTTTTCCAGCAGGAACCGGTATGTTTCACTCGTATTGAAGCGCACCACATCGATCATCTTGAGAATAGACTGCTGTGCAGCGTCCACAGCGGCAGACGGCAGGATGGCAGTGATCTCTTCGTCCATTTCAGGAATATCGTAATGAGCTGTTTCGGCTTCTTCCTTGTCCGGAATGATCTTCTTCACAAACGCTACCAGCTGATCCGTAAACGGCAGGAACAGCAGTGTAGTAACTGTCTTGAAGATGATATTTGCCATGGCGATCTGCATCATCGGGTTCATTCCGCCGGCTACCATCTGAACAAATTTGGAATAGGGAACCAGGAAAATCATACCAATTACGGCAGCAATCAGGTTCAGCGTTGTATGAATTCCGGCTGTATGCTTCCCGGCGGTAGTACCGCCGATCGCAGCCAGGATACCTGTCATAGTTGTACCGATATTGGCACCGAACATAAACGGCAGTGATGCCGAGAATGAGACAGCGCCTGCCATATACAGTTTCTGAATAACACCGATCGTAGCAGCGGATGACTGCACGGCAGCGGTCAGAAGGATACCGGCCCCCATGGCCAGCAGCGGATAGTTGCTCATGGACAATGCAATGCTCTCAAACTGCGGCATTTCCTTCAGCGCCGCAAGGGCATCACCCATCGCGGACATACCGAAGAAGATCAGTCCGAATCCAAGGATAACATTTCCGCTCTGCTTAAGCTTGATCTTTTTGGCAAAGCAGATCAGCATCGTACCTGCAAAAATAATAAACATGGCATATTTATCAATATTTACAGAGATCAGAAATGAAGTCACCGTCGTACCGATCGTCGCGCCGAGAATGATGCCGGAAGCCTGTTCCAGTGTCATCAGGCCTGCTCTGACAAGTCCGATGGTGATCGCGGAAGTCGCGGAAGATGACTGCATGATGATCGTCAGAACGATACCGATGAACAATGCCGAAATACGATTGGAAGTGTACTTGTTAATGATGTCGCGAAGCTTGTCACCGGCAGCGGCCTTCAGACCGTCACCCATGAATTTGATTCCGAACATGAATAATCCGAATCCGCCCAGAATCATGCCCCAGTTCAATGATGCAAGTGTCATTTGTCCTCCCCTTTGCACAAACAAAATACAGTCCTTATGACTGTATGGTTTCTTTATTATTTTGGTCCCCATACAATCATAAAAAGCGATTGTATGGGTCTCACAGATTAAGGTAGGCCGGGATTACACCGTGATGACGACCGTTCCGCGATACACGCCTGTTACTCCCCCGATACACTTGAAGTATATCATTTTCC
>CADBPK010000033.1 GCA_902796465.1 uncultured Erysipelotrichaceae bacterium
CACACTTGGTGCGGATGACGGCTACGGTGTCGCGTATATGCTGGCGATCCTGGATGATCCGGATCTGAAGCATCCTGACCTGTACTGCTATTTCACCGTCATGGAGGAAATCGGCCTGGTCGGGGCAGCGCATCTGAAGACAAGTGATCTGCACGGAAAGAGATATATCAATCTGGACGGCGGCGGTGAAGTCGTTACCTGTGTCAGTTCTTCCGGCGGTGCCAGGGTGGAAATCGTTTTCCCGATCACAAAGGAAAAGAATGCAAAACCGGCATACCGTCTTTCGGTACGCGGGCTGTCGGGCGGACATTCCGCTTCGAAGATCCATCTGGAAAAAGGAAATGCCAATATCCTTGCAGTACGCATCCTGAAGGAACTGCAGGAAAAGGGAATGGACGTGCAGCTTTGTGACTTTGACGGCGGACTGAAATACAACGCGATCCCGAGAGAGGCGGATGCCGTATTTGCGAGCAGTACAGCCTATGAAGAGCTGAAAAAGGAAATAACGGAAAGCACCGGGAAAATAGCAGCTGAACTGGAATTCAGCGATGCGGGATTCTTTACGATATTTGAAAAAGCTGAATCGGAGACCGTGATCGCAAAGGATTGCAGTGATCATTTCCTGAATTATCTGTTCCTGATGCCGAACGGATTCCAGCATCGTTCGATGTCTGTCGAAGGACTGACGGTCGCATCACTGAATGCCGGGGTCATCCGCACAAAAGAAAATGAGATCAGCCTGATGGATCTTGTACGCAGTCCTCTGGCGAGCCATACCGATGAGCTTCTCATGAAGATGAGGCTGCTCGGAAACATGTTCCATGCCCGGGTAAATGTCGGGGAGCGCTACGGCGGCTGGAATTACAGCGCCGAATCCGGTCTGCGTGAAAAACTGCGGGAAGTACTCCTGGATCATGGTACGAAACTGAAGGAACGCGCAACCCACGGCGGTCTTGAATGCGGCATCTTCAAAGCACTGGATCCGGAACTGGATATTATCACATACGGACCGATTGCCTTCGGCGAGCATACACCGGAGGAGAAGCTGGATCTGGCTTCATTTGACAGGGCATACGGTGTCCTCTGCGAACTGCTGGAAAAATTATAGAGACAATAATTGATTCTTTTGTATAATAGTGAACAGGAGAAAAAATACTATGGGTAAATATTTCGGAACAGACGGCTTCCGCGGGGAAGCAAATGTAAATCTGACATATGAACATGCAGTGCAGATCGGACGTTACCTTGGCTGGTATTACGGCAAGCGCCTGAATAAGAAGGCAAAGATCGTCATCGGCAAGGATACAAGAAGATCTTCCTATATGTTCGAGTATGCGCTGTGTGCAGGTCTGACAGCCTCAGGCGCGGATGCGTACATCATGCATGTCACAACAACACCAAGCGTATCCTATATTGCCAGAGTGGATGATTTCGACTGCGGCATTATGATCAGTGCATCACATAACCCGTTCTATGACAACGGCATCAAGCTCGTCAACAGCAACGGTGAAAAGATGGATGAAGAAACGATCCTGATGATCGAAGACTATATCGACGGAAAAGTCGAAGTACCGCTGGCACTGCGTGATGAGATCGGCAGGACGGTAGACTATGTGGAAGGCAGAAACCGCTATATCGGCTATCTGATCTCCATGTCCAAATACAGCTTCAAGGGCAAGAGAGTCGGTCTGGATGTCGCAAACGGCGCGGCATGGTCCATTGCGAAGGGCGTATTTGATGCCCTCGGCGCAAAGACATATGTCATGAACAACACACCGGACGGATACAACATCAATACGGACTGCGGTTCCACGCATATTGAGCATCTGCAGGCATTCGTAAAGGAAAACAACCTGGATGTAGGTTTTGCCTATGACGGTGACGCGGACAGATGCCTGTGTGTCGATGAAAAGGGCAATGTCGTGACCGGCGACCATATCATGTATATCTATGGTCTCTATATGAAGGAAAGAGGCAAGCTTCTGAACAACACGATCGTTACGACTGTCATGTCGAACTTCGGTTTATAC
>CADBPK010000034.1 GCA_902796465.1 uncultured Erysipelotrichaceae bacterium
GAACTGCGGGAACGTCGGCAAAACTGCCGAATAAGCAAACAGGAAACGGTATTCTCTTAAGGTGACTTCGGTCATCTTTTTCTTAATTACGGAGATGTAAATCATGAGAATAACAGTATATCTCGGATCAAACTGCGGAAAGGATCCTGCGTTCCGCGAAAATGCGCAGGCACTCGGTACATGGATCGGCATCAACGGGCACACGCTGGTTTACGGCGGCTCCGGTGACGGTCTGATGGGAATCCTTGCATCTGCAGTGCTTTCAGCCGGCGGAAAAGTAACTGGCGTCATGCCGGGCTTTCTTATCCGTATAGGACGTGCCTATAAAGGGCTGAAGGATTTTTACGAAGTGGAAACGATGGCGGAAAGAAAAAACAAAATGCTGGAACTTGGGGATGCCTATATTGCGATGCCGGGCGGACCGGGTACACTTGAGGAGATCAGTGAAGCGATCTCGGCTTCACGTCTTCGTCTCCACGGGAAACCATGCATTTTCTTCAATATAAACAATTATTATGATGACCAGTTTGCCCAGTTTGCCAGGATGGAAGAACAGGGATTCGTCAGTCGTGACGAGATGCAGAATGTATACAATGCAAAAACACTGGATGAGATCATAGCAGTACTGGAAAGAAAGGTGTAAACAGATGAAAAAAGCAGCAGCTATTGTAATCGCTTTCAGTCTGCTGGGATGCACAGCAGAGAAACAACCGGCCCCGGAAGAAAAAAGGAGTTTGTATACTTCCTTCACGGTTTATGACGGCGAAGGAAATCTGGTTCAGAAGGGTGAGCGGACATATGACGATCAGGACAGGCTTGTCAGCCAGATCACGAGGGATCCGGATGGCAATTTGGTGTCGGAAGAATCTTATGTCTATAACGCTGACGGATCATCAAAACTCACAGACCGCAATGAAAAATGGCTTCTTGCGGAACAGGAATTTGACAGCGACGGAAACATGACACGTTATGGATATCAGGACGATGATGAATGGGTGGAAGAAACCTTTACGTATGAAAAAGATAATGCAGGAAGGATCATCCGCAAAATCTGCAGCGACGGCAGTGAAGCTGAATATGTATATGATGAAAACGGAAACAGGATCGCCGTCCGGTATTATGATAATGGAGAACTGTATTCGGAAGAGAAGACAGAATATACATTCGACGGCAATGGTGTCCTTCAGAAAAGCGTGTCACGTGAAGGAGAGGGCAGTGCTGAACGGGAATACAATTCATTTGGTGAAGTTACAAAGGAGACTTTTCGTGATACAGGATATGAAAGGGTCGTTGAATACACTTATGATGGTGCAGGCAACCTGACTTCTGTCGTCGTTTACGAAAACTATCCGGATAAGATCGGAACGAAAACGGAATATCAATATTAAGAAGACTGACCAGTCCCTTCGGACCGGTCAGTCTTTTTTCTGCGCATTTTTCTTTCTGATTGCTTTGTATGCTTCCTCGATATCATTGAAATGGATCGGGCCGTCCCTGAGCTCTTCGGTATCTTCATTTCCCTTACCGAGGATCAGGGCAATTTCGTTTTTCTTCAGATACATGACAGCTTTTTCGATCGCCTCACCTCTGTCCAGTACGATTTCGAAATTGTCACGGTCCTGAATGGCAGATGTCAGATCCGCGCAGATATCTGCCGGTTCTTCCGTACGCGGGTCCTCATATGTGAAGATGCCGTAGGTCTTCGGATTTTCACAGACGGCTTTTCCCATATCCGGACGCTTATAAGGATCTCTTGTGCCGGCAGCGCCGATCACTACATAAATCTTATCCATGCCGAGCGTATTGACGAGGGAAAAAATATTCTGTATGCCGTTTGGTGTGTGGGCATAATCGACCATCACATAATAATCCGCGTCTGTTTCCAGCATGACGACACGGCCGTCTATTGCCAGTTCCTTCATTTTCGGGATCAGTTCTTCTTTGGAGTACCCGTTTGCGAGAAGGGCGAGGAATGCGCCTGCCAGATTGTAAACATTGAATTCTCCCAGCAGGGATGTGACGACAGGGAAGGTTTCCGCTTCCCAGCGGAACAGGATATCTGTCGTTTTTGCGTTCTGTTTCCAGTCGACGATCTGCAGGTCACAGTCTTCGCTTTTTCCGTAGGTCAGAACTTTTCCGGCGGACGCTTCCATAAATTCTTCAGAGTACTTCGCGTCCCGGTTGATCACGCATACGCCGTCCTTTTTGGTGTTCCGGAACAGGTCCTTTTTGCATTCCTTATAGTTTTCGAATGACTTATGCGTATTCAGATGCTCAGGGGTGATATTCGTAAAAACAGAACAGTCAAACAGGATTCCTTTCACCCGGTTTCTGTAATAGGCATCGCTCGATACTTCCATGGAAACATAATCGCAGCCATGATCCCGGAATGCCCGGAAGAATTCATACAGTTTATCGATATCGGGCGTCGTGTTGTTGGAATCACCCTCATAGCCGTCACAGCTGACGCCGTTTGTGCCGATATAGCCGCACCGTCCGGTGCCGATCAGCTGCTGGATGATTGTACTTGTCGTTGTCTTGCCGTCTGTGCCGGTC
>CADBPK010000035.1 GCA_902796465.1 uncultured Erysipelotrichaceae bacterium
CGAAGATGAATTATATTGCGGTGCGCGGCATAGGTGATCCCAACGAAGAAGACGGTGAATACAAACAGGCTATAGGACTTTTGTACGGAATTGCCTATACGATCAAAATGAGCAGAAAAGGTAATCATCAGATCGACGGTTATTTTGATTATGTTGTACCGCCGCTGGAAGGATTCTGGCGGCAGGATGGAGTAACAGGCGTTGATTATACCCGCAAGGATTCTTTTGCGTGGATCTCTGTGATCCGGCTGCCGGATTTTGTCACAAAAGAAGACTTTGACTGGGCCGTCAGGGAAGCTTCCGCAAAGAAGAAACAGGATTTTTCAAAAGTACAGTATCTGACTGTTGAGGAAGGACTCTGCGTACAGTGCATGCATATCGGTCCCTATGATGATGAACCTGTCACTGTCGCTATAATGGACCGGTATCTGGAAGAAAACGGATATGAGAATGATTTCTCAGCAGAGCGCATGCATCATGAGATCTATCTCTCCGATCCAAGACGGGTATCTCCGGAAAAGCAGAAAACTGTGATCCGTCATCCGGTCAGAAAAAGGAAAGCAGAATAACATGCATTATGTTGAGGCAAAAGGACTGCTGACAGGCAAAGACGGCTATTTCGGCATGAATATCTACCGCGGCTGTACACACGGCTGTATTTACTGTGACAGCAGAAGCACATGCTATCAGTTCAAACATCCGTTTGAAGATATCGAGGTCAAGCAGAACGCCCCGGAACTGCTGGAAAAGGCACTCCGCTCCAAACGTAAAAAATGTATGATCGGGACAGGCTCAATGTCTGATCCGTACATGCATTGCGAGGAACAGCTTCAGCTGACCCGCAGATGTCTGGAGATCATATATCAATATGGCTTCGGCGCAGCGGTTCTGACAAAATCAGACCGGATCCTGCGGGATCTGGACCTGCTTGAAGTAATCAACCGGCAGGCAAAATGTGTTGTCCAGATGACGCTGACCACATTTGACGATAATCTCTGCCGCATTCTAGAGCCAAATGTCTGTACTACAAAAAGGCGAATTGAAGTCCTGGGAAAAATGCAGGAAAAAGGCATACCGACAGTCGTATGGATGACACCGATCCTGCCCTTTATCAATGATACAGAAGAAAACATAACGGCAATTCTGGACAACTGTATCCGTACAGGCGTCCGGGGTATCATCTGTTTTGACATGGGGCTGACGCTCCGCGAAGGAAACAGGGAATACTTCTATGCGGCTCTCGACAAATACTTTCCGGGCCTGAAAGAAAAGTACATCAGATACTACGGAAACTCCTATATACTGACCAGTCCCAATGCCGCAAAGCTCATGAAGATCTTCCGGAAAACATGCCGTGACCATAACATACTGTGTACACCGGAAGACTGTTTCCGGTATATCGGTGAAATGCCGGCACAGTATGCGCAGATCGGTTTATTTGACTGAGAGAAAGGAAATACAGCGAATGGATTATATCAGAGTGACAAAAGAGAATCTGGAACAGGAACATATCTGCTGTGCGATCTCCAACAATAAAGATATTCAGGTATCTTCCAAAAAAGCCTGGCTGAAGGAACGGTTTGATGAAGGCCTCGTTTTCCTGAAAAGCACGCAGCGGGGAAAATGCTTTATTGAATATATACCTGCCGAATATGCGTGGGTTCCCATTAAAGCAGATGGGTATATGTATATCGACTGTCTGTGGGTATCCGGTTCTTTGAAAGGACACGGCTATTCCAGTGACCTGCTGAACGCCTGCATCGCTGACAGCAGAGATAAAGGAAAAGCAGGTCTGTGCATCCTGTCGTCCGCAAAAAAACGCGGTTTCCTGGCAGATCCGTCTTTTCTGAAGCATAAGGGTTTCAGCGTTTCCGATGAGGCGGACAACGGCATCCAGCTCTGGTATCTGCCGTTTGACCAGAGTGCTGAAAAACCGGTGTTCAGGGACTGCGCGAAACATCCACGCACAGAGGAAAGCGGGTATGTTCTCTATTACACACACCAGTGTCCGTTTACGGCAAAATATGTTCCGGTCATCGAAAAACTGGCGGAAGAAAACGGTGTCCCTTTCCGCTCTGTCCATATCACTGACCGCCGCAGTGCGCAGCAGGCACCGACGCCTGTCACGAATTATGCCCTCTTCAAAGACGGCCGGTACATCACAAACGAGATCCTGTCAGAAAAGAAATTCATGAAACTCACAGGAAAATAAAAAAGCCGCATTTTATATGCGGTTTCTCTGACTCATGGTGCCGCTTGGCAGAATTGAACTGCCCGTTCAGCATTACCATTGCTGCGTATTACCACTATACTAAAGCGGCGGCTGCTCTACAATCATATCGGAGAGAAGCGAAAAAATCAATATAAATCAATATTCTTGAGTTC
>CADBPK010000036.1 GCA_902796465.1 uncultured Erysipelotrichaceae bacterium
CAGTGATTATCTTTCCCTGTTGAAGAAACTCAGGGAACTTCCCGGCGTGAAAAAGGTATTCGTACGTTCAGGCATCCGGTTTGACTATGCGCTTCTTGATCCGGATCAGAGTTTCCTGGAAGAACTGTGCAGATATCATATCAGCGGGCAGCTGCGGGTCGCTCCGGAGCATATTTCCGACAACGTCCTTTCGAGAATGGGAAAACCGCCGGTAAAGATCTACAACAAGTTCATCGATGCATTTACCCGCATCAACAAAGAACTGCAGATGAACCAGTACGCTGTTCCGTATCTGATGTCTTCCCATCCGGGGAGCACGCTGCGGGACGCGATCGCGCTGGCATGTTATCTCAATGAACATCATCTCAATCCCGAACAGGTGCAGGACTTCTATCCGACGCCTTCCACGATCTCAACCTGCATGTATTACACGGGTTATGACCCGGTAACGATGCGTCCTGTTTATGTCGCGAAAAATCCGCATGAAAAAGCCATGCAGAGGGCGCTGATCCAGTTTAAAAATCCGCGCAATTATGAACTTGTCCGGGAAGCACTGGTTCTTGAAAAGCGGACAGACCTGATCGGATACGGGAAGGAATGCCTGATCCCGCCGCGCAAGAACACCGGCGCCGCAAAGAAAAAAACGGAAGGGAAACCTTCCGCAAAAAAGAAAAACCGGACATGATCCGGTTCCAGGCGTCCTCAGCGGGACTCGAACCCGCAACCTCCAGATTCGGAATCTGACACGCTATCCAATTGCGCCATGAGGACATCAGCCCATATATTGTATCACAAATGAGGAGAAAAACATGAAAGATATCAGAATAATCGCAGTGGATATAGACAATACGATCATCCCCGCGGGAGAGCCGCGCATGAGTGAAAGACTCCGCACTGATTTCCATAAAGCGATTGAAAAGGGAATGCATGTCCTGATCAATACCGGCAGGCATTTCACCTTTCTGCAGCCGTCCCTGTTTGAAGATCTGCCGATGGATATGATCAGCACGATCAACGGCGCCTGTCTTTCCGACAGAGACGGAAAAGTCCTGATGAAGAAGGAAATGTCTGAGGAAACGATGAATAAGCTGATCCGCTACAGCGATGAACACAGGATCGGGCTTGGCTTCAAATTTGAAGATCATATCGTTACTTACGCGAATTATGACCGGTTTATCGCCGGGTATCTGGACAAGGATTCCCATATGAAAAAATTCATTATCCGGGATGATGAGCAGAGAACACATCATCTGCGGCATGGGTATCCGCTCGGTACTTTCATGATCGCGGAACAGGAAGAAATGACCGGTCTCATGAACAACAGTCCGGAACTGGGATTCGGGTGGTCATACCGGCATGGATACGATGTCTTTTCAAAATCCGTCAATAAAGCCACGGCAGTCGAAGCGGTGCTGGAACTGACCGGGCTGACATGGGAAAATGTCATTGCTTTCGGGGACGCCGGAAACGACGCGCCGTTTGTGGAGAAAGCAGGCATCAGCGTGGCAATGGGCAATTCAAAGGACAATCTGAAAAAGGTCGCGATGTATACCGCCCCGTCCTGCAGAGATGACGGTGTTGCCGTCATGCTGGAAGAACTGCATATTATATAGGATTCAGCTCCCGTTCACACAGGGAGTTTTTAATGCATGCAATTTTCTGAAAAAGGTGTATCCTTTTGTGGGTAGGAGGTAAAGCATGGAACAGTATTCAGGATTTGATGAAATACCGCATGGTGACGCTTCAGATATTCTTACACCCGGATGTCTGGTGCTCGAAGGCGGCGCGTGGAGAGGCTTATATACCCAGGGCGTACTGGATGCGCTGATGGAAAATGATATTAACTTTGAAACGACGATCGGCGTCAGTGCCGGCGCAATGTCCGCAATGGGATATGTTGCCGGGCAGATCGGCCGCTGCGCGAGGATCAACCTGAGACACAGGCATGATCCGAAGTACGTCGGTCTTGGAGCCTACCGCGTTGATCACGGCATTACCGGATTTACATATCTTTTTGATACATTATCAGAAGAGGAACCTTTTCGTGAGGATCGTTTCTATGATCCGCGCAGAAAATTTTTCGCAGTCGCCACAAATATGGAAACAGGGGAAGCAGAATACTTTGAAAAGAGCAGTCCGGATATCCTGCAGGCCATCCGTGCATCCGCAACCGTACCGTATATCAGTGAACCGGTGGAGATCAACGGCAGTAAATACCTTGACGGTGGATGTGCAGTACGTGTCCCGCTGCCATGGGCGCTGGAACATGACTATGAAAAAATAGTCGTCGTGCGTACAAGGGCAAGGGATTACCGCAAAGCGATCATTCCGCCGCTTCCACTGATTGAAAGGGAATACAGGAATTATCCGCGCTTCCAGAAATGCCTGCGTGAGGAACGCGTTAATTACAACGTCCTTCTGGATATGGTTGATGCGATGGAGGAAAACGGCAGGATCTTTGTGATCGCTCCCAGTCAGCCTGTAAAGATGGCGCGGTTTGAAAAGGATCTGGAAGTCCTGGGAAATCTTTGGAAACTGGGATATGAAGACACAAAGGAGATCCTTCCTGCATTAAAGAAATACCTGGAAAAATAAAAGCGATTCGTGCGAATCGCTTTTTTGCTTACTGATGGAATACGAATTCATCCAGCCGGCGGAAGGCTTCCTGAACTCTGGAAAGAGGCAGGGCAAGATTGAGGCGGATGCTGTATTCCCCGTGGAACGGTCTGCCGTCCTGCCAGATCACACCGTAATTCCAGCCTTTCTGAATGAGGTCATCCAGGGATTTATTGTTGGCTTTGCACCAGTCCTCGCAGTCGATAAACAGCATATATGTGCCTTCCGGCTTGGAAACAGACACACCTTCAAAATGTTTTTCGATGTAATCGCAGGCATAGTTGATATTGCCGCTGAGGACTTCGATGACTTCGTCGACCCATTCACTTCCCGTTTCACTGTATCCGCCGATCAGGGCATACATGGACAGCACGTTCATGGAATTGTAATGCGTGTTCCTGCTTTCCTTCCTTACGCGGTCACGGAGCCAGTCATTGTAAATGACATGATAACTGCCGATGAAGCCGGCAAGGTTGAATGTCTTGCTGGGAGCGTAGTAGGCGGCTGTATGGTCATGCGCATAGGCATTGACGCTCTGTGTCGGAATGTGCTTGTTTCCGTTCATCAGCAGGTCGCTCCAGATCTCATCTGAGATGACCCATACCTGATGCTTCTCATAGATCTCCATCGCTTTTTCGATCTCTTCTTTTTCCCATACGCGGCCGGTCGGATTGTGCGGGGAACAGAAAATGGCAGTATGGATATCGTTCTCAACGATCTTCTTTTCCATGTCTTCATAATCCATGCGCCAGATGCCGTTTTCATCCTTGTACAGCGGGCTGTGGATAATAGGATAGCCGTTGTCTTCAAGTGAGAAGGTGAAGCCGATATATG
>CADBPK010000037.1 GCA_902796465.1 uncultured Erysipelotrichaceae bacterium
ATCTGCAGCTTCCTGCGGATCCGGGTTCGTTACGGTAACAGTAATGATACGCGTATCCGTCGGATTACCTATGGTAATCATTTTTTCCATCTGTTTTGCACTGTAATCCAGATGCAGGTCGGAAATGACCTGTTCCAGAAGCTCCCGGCTGGTCAATAAGACCTTATAATCACCCTTCAGCTGGGAACTGATCTGAAGATCGGAAATATCCACAACTGATTTTGACGATGAATTGATATACATCTTGGCTGTCGCCTGGTACAGCGGTGTCACCAGAAAATAGGAATACGCAAAAGCCAGACCTCCGCCAAGGATCAGGCAGAGGATTATCTTCAGGAAGTTATTCCAGAGAAGATAAAAGATTTCCACAAGATCGATTTCCATTTCGTCCTGATTTACGATCATTTGGTTCTCACTCACTTTTATCCCTCCTTATTCTCTCTCGTATAATACAATTCCAGAATGACATGCTGAAGTGAATCTTCGTCAATCTCGAATGCGCGGAATTTTCCGCTGTCATCATAGGTGCCTTCGATCTCAATGTTCTCAAGCTGGGTATACTCTCTTGTCATATCCGCCAGATCCACGATATCGCCGCTTCCCATATTGGTCACACTGTAATTCATCAGTTCATCATACAGATCCAGGATCTCATCCGAACTCAGTCCCTTGACCTGACTGATCAGACCTTTCAGATAAGCTTCCTGACGTCTCATACGTGATGCGTTGGTACCGTCATCGACCGTTTTTCTTGACCGTACAAATGTAACTGCCTGTTCACCGGTCAAAGTAATGTCTTCACCCATTTTCAGGGAATCATCAATACCGGAGAAGTCTGTCTCGATCCGTACCGTTACACCGCCTACTGCATCGTTGAGGATCGGGACCGCTTCCATATTCATATCGAAGTAGCCATCAATCCTCTGATTTGCCAGCATGCGTGATACGGTTCTTGTTACATTTCGGGATCCGTCTTCCCATGATCCGTATGCATGTGCAAGCGTGATCTGCCCATTCGTCATACCCTGAGACTTTCCGTTTTCATCAAGCACTTCATAAAGGACCATGCTTGCCCTGTCGATCGGCAGCATCCGCCAGGTCTTTGCTTCATCATCCACAACCACGACAATCTGGACATCCGCCTGACCGCCGTTCTTTCTCGTGATGACTTCACCCTCTGTATCACATCCCATGATCAGATACGTTCTGACTTTTTTCTTTTTCACATACACCGCACCGTTGATCTCGACCTTTTCAGGATCACTGAACACCGGATCTACAGGAACATTACTCTCGCCGCCGGCTGTGGCGTACCGTTCATTTTCCCAGCGTGAGATAAAATATCCCCCGACTGCTATAAGAAAAAATAAAACCGAAAGAATGATCAGCGCTTTCTGCTTGTCTTCCCTCCGTATTCTGTGTCTTGAATTTCTTCCGCTCATATTTCATCACCTGCACGCTTTCTGCTGAAGGCGTTTAAACTCCCTGATTCTCTTTGCCAGCAATTCGGTCTGGCTGTCTATCCTCTCCTGCTGTATACCGGAAACAGCACGATGCTTCATCATCGCTTCCCGGTAAAAATCCAGCAGGCTTTCATCCAGTACACTGAGATCATACCGCCCGATATCATCAATCAGATAACAGACAATATTATCCAGTATCTTATTGGAATTAAACAGCCGGTAATTGTATATTTCCGGCCATTGTTTCACTTCTTCATTCTTTCTTAAGCAGGCAAGTCCTGTTCCGGTATCAAATATCGGGGCAATCTTTTTCCATTCCATCGTATCAGGATCAATGATCACACCGAGATTCTGGTTATGTCGGTCTGTATTCATCATCAGAAAATCCAGCACCAGCATATCATCCATCAGCTTTTCAGGATCCGCAATACCCTTTTCTTTTAATATGTCTATGTAGCTGTAGTAATCAAACTGATCCTTAACCGGTTTTTTCAGGCTCAGCACCTCATCCGCTGTGATCAGTTCACTGTTCTCATCAAGCATATTTCTGCAAACACTCACCACCTGATTCTCATATACGGTCGTATTGTAATCTACAAAATCCATGCCCAGCCTTCTGCCGATCTCGGCTGCCAGCTTTTCATGCACCGGCTCCAGCTGGTAGGGAAATGTTCCTCCTTTATACAAATACAGATCACCGTTCTGCCGGAACCATGATTTTTTCTGGTATCCGGCAAGCACATTGTTCGGTGTTTTTTTCGCCGATTCCTGAATTTCTGCTCTTCCGAGAGAAAACATCGCCCTTCCGAACCCATTCTGGTCAAATGAATGCCGGAAAAAAGAAACATCCTCATATGAAAGATCCTTTTTTTCTTCAGATTCAACCAGCCAGTAATGATCAGATACCGACAAAGCATAATATTCATTCAGCAATTCTTCCGGATCTTTTACACCAAGCCTTCCCAGCAGGGTATTCAGACCAACTCTGTAACCCGGGATCCCGCGCCATCGAAACCAGTGATTCAGCCGTTTCAAAGAAATTTCTTCATTCTCTTTCCTTGCTGAATAGGGTACATGTTCATAATGAAGTATTTCCCTGATCTCGGTGAACCGGGATGTTTCACGGTCATATACCGCTTCCAAGACAGGTATATCCTTATGCATGAGGATATATATCTTTTTCTTCCGCAATCCCGCCAGAAAACTCATACTGCTTTTTTATTCCTCATCCTCAAAAATATAGCGGATCCACCGGTCTACGGAATACTGCAGCTGGCGGCGGGAGATATTTGACTCATACGCAACATCCACCTGTATTCTGCCGTCCACAAACAGTTTCCAGAGGATATTCTTTGCCTCAGAGCCGAATGCCTGCTCGATCTTGTCAAATGTTTTTTCGACATATTCAACATCTTCCCTGACAAATCTTTTCAGCAGATCATCCATCTGTGCATTTGTCTCCTGACTCAGTACTTTCTCCCTTTTATATGTCCTGCATAAAACCTTAAATGCTTCCGCTTTTTCTCTGTAGTTCATCTTATGCTCCGAGATCATAATCTATTGATAATAAAAGCCGTTTCTTTTCAGTCACGGCCAGCATTCAGAACAGCATTACTGCTCTTCTAATTTATAGCTCAGTTTTCTTTTCATTGCCCTTGAAAGGGATACTTCGATGGCGTCATGCTCATACATCATACGGTCAGTAAGTGCATGAAGCAGTGCGTTTTTTCTGTTCTTTCCTAGAATCTTCGGACTTAATTCGTATGTTGCGGACAGTGTATTCAACGGAATCTTTTCTACGTATGACTGCCATATAATGAGTCTGTATCCGGTAAACGGGATGTTATCGATCACTTTCCTGATCCAGGAAACCATTCTGTTCAGTTCTGCAAGCCTGTCTTCCAAAACATCCTTGGCTTCCAGAAATTTGATCATCCGGTCTTCCTTAATTCTCTTTGGTTCCGTTCTTACATCGTTCAGCTCCGGAGAATGGATATTATTCATCCAGTTGACCAGAACCTGTAAGCTCTCTTCGGTTGTGCGGATCTTGTGAAGATAGGAGTAGTACAGATTACTTTCATGACGAAAGATCCGTATTCTTTCGTCTTTACTATACATTTGCCTCTTCCCCGAATACTTCCCGCATCCATTTCGTTACCGCATACTGCAGCTGGCGTCTTGTAAAGTTGTATTCTTTTGCGACATCCTGCTGTGTTCTTCTCTCTACAAAAAGCAGGTACATGATCAGCCTTGCGCCGGGACCGCATTTTTCCTTGATAATATCTAAAGTTTTTTCCAGATAAGCCAGATCATCATGAATATATTGAAGATACTGTTCATTATCCGGTTCATTTTTCCCGGCGAGCAAATCTTTATACAATTTCTTATTGCTGAGATAAAACTTTGCTGAAGACTTGAAGGAATCAACACGATTCATGTCCTTCAACATATTCTCCCCTTTCATCCCCTTCAGGTTTTAGTTCCTTTGTGGAATATGAATCAATTCCAGAAGACTGCAGTTCTTTATAAACATATAAATATTCTTCTTTACCATTATAAACAATCAAACTTTCTAAAAAAATACACACCCTTTTGTATTTTTGATGATAATTTTGTCAATTCAAAAAAACATGAAGACAACGGTTGTCATAAAAGAAAAAGAAGCTTACCAGCTTACAATTTGACCTGTTATAACTGTTACCATTATATCATTTAATTATCGAAAAATAGGTCGTTTATGCACAAATTGCACACTAATCATTTACTATATTC
>CADBPK010000038.1 GCA_902796465.1 uncultured Erysipelotrichaceae bacterium
TACCCAAGCGGTTGAAGGGGCGGGCTTGGAAAGCTCGTAGATCGGTAAAACGGTGCCGGGGTTCAAATCCCCGTTTCTGCGCCATATATGAAAATCCGCATAAATATGCGGTTTTTTTATTGTCCGGAGTACATCATGGGACATTTCACGAACGGTAATCATATATTCTGCGTTCGATTTTCACAGTATTTATGTTGTACCGCGGTTTGTTATGATATAGTCAAATAGTTATGAGAAACGAACACATTTACAGAAGAACACTTCATATTGCGCTGCCGATCATGATTCAGAACGGCGTGACAAATTTCGTAAACATGCTGGACAACATCATGGTCGGACAGATCGGAACCGCCCAGATGTCAGGGGTCGCAATCGTCAACCAGCTGATGTTTGTTTTTAATCTGTGCATATTCGGCGGTCTGGCGGGTATCGGCATTTTTACAGCGCAGTATTTCGGAAAAGGAAATCATGACGGTGTCAAAAGTACTTTCCGGCTGATGTTCATCACCGCGCTGATATTGACCGGAATCGGCGCAGCTGTTTTCCTGCTCTCTGGGGATCCCCTGATCAGTCTGTATCTCCATGGTGAAGGAAGCGCCGCTGCGGCTGCGGATACGCTGATCTATGCGAAACGTTATCTGTGGATCATGCTGGCAGGAATCCTGCCTTTCGCCCTGACCCAGGTCTATTCTTCCGTACTCCGTTCCTGCAATGAGACTGTGATCCCGATGCGGGCAAGCCTGCTGGCTGTTACAGTCAACCTCATAGGCAACTATGTTCTCATTTACGGAAAATTCGGATTCCCTGCCCTCGGTGTCCAGGGTGCCGCTGCGGCCACTGTTCTTTCCCGTTTTGTGGAACTTAGCTTTATTGCTGTCCATGCCCATCGGAAAGATGACCGCTTCCCGTATATGCACAAGGTGTATTCCTCCCTTGCGGTTCCGGCGGAACTGGTCCGCAGCTGTGCTGTCAAAGGAGCCCCGCTTCTGGTCAATGAATTCCTGTGGTCCAGCGCCATGGCTACGCTGACCCAGATCTACTCGAGGATCGGCCTCGATGTCATCGCTGCCCTGAATATCGCGCAGACCATGAACAACCTCTTCAATATATCCTTTATTGCTCTCGGCAGCGCCACCGGCATCATTATCGGTCAGGAACTCGGGGCCGGTCATTTTGATACGGTGAAACGGGATGCCAACCGGATCACATTGTTCACAATGGGGTTCTGTATCGTTCTCGGCATCCTATCCTTCGCGTTGTCCGGGTACTTCCCCCTGCTGTATAAAACAACGGATCCCATCCGTCAGACCGCGTCAGGCCTGATCAGGATCGCTGCCGTATGCATGCCGGTCTACGCTTATACAAACGCGTCATACTTTATCCTCCGCTCCGGCGGGAAAACGATCATTACGTTCCTGTTTGATTCCTGTTTCTGCTGGTGTGTATCCATACCCGTTGCATGGCTTCTTGTCAGCGGTACTTCCTTCTCCATCCTTCTCGTATATCTCATCGTGCAGAGCACGGAACTGATCAAATGCGTCGTCGGATTCATCCTTGTGGAAAAGGAATACTGGATCAACGACCTGACAGGTCTCGGAGAAACTGCCTGATATATAAAAAAGGAAACACCTGTTTCCTTTTTTGATGTAACAGCCTGAATGCATCGGGCGGCTATTCTATGTTCAGCCCTTCCAGCCTCGTCAGTCCGCCGGCTGCCTTTTCGACAATCACGTTAATGATCTTTTTCTCGAGCGCATTGCACTTCCGGTAATTGGTGACCAGTTTTTTCTCCGCCGCCGTCAGTTTGATGCTTGCCGTTGTTGTTTTTTTCCTGGCGGTTGTCTTTTTTTTGTCAGTTGTTTTCTTTTTCGCGGCTGTGGTCTTGCCGGACGCAGAAGAAGTCTTCTTCTTTGCGGTGGTTGTTTTTTTCTTCGCCGCTGCTGCTTTTGTGATCTCTTCCATTATAAATCCCCTTTTATTCAATATCATCGACCCACGGTATGCCGTTGCTTTCGGCATATCTGGCCGCTTCCGTATTCTTGTGACAGTGAATGGTAATGCTGTATCTTTGTTCCGCAGTATAATCCGCCTTGAACGGGCTGCTGAATCCGATGACGGAGTCCGGGATAACCACATCCGTGATCCCGGGACTGAAACTGAAGCTGTACATCTCCAGATGCTGGATTCCGTCAGGTACTGTTACGGTTCCCGAAACAGCTGTAGCGGCAGATATGATCTTCGTTTTCTCCCTGTCCATCAGGAATATGCCGTCTGTACTGTACAGTTCATTTCCGGAGTCAACTTCAAATCCGTCAAACAGGATACCGCAGAACGAAGAGCCTGTCACTTTCGTATCTTTCCCGATATGGATCACGTCATCACCGATGCGGTGCTGTTCCTTGTTGTTGTAGAAGGCGTAATTGCCGACTGCCTTGAGATTAGCCGGCAGATGGAAATCACGCATGTTCTCCCCTGTCACAAACACATAGTTTCCGATCGTCTCAACACTGTCGGGAAGAACCGGATTTTCCAGTTCCGTGAATCCGAAAGCATGCTCCCCGATCGTCTTCAGATGGCTGCCGAACTGCACTTCTTTCAGATAGTGGACGCCGCCCAGCCCGTTCTTCTGAATTTCCAGAAGACTTTCCGGCAGGATGACTTTTTCTGTATTGATGTTTGACACAAATGCATCCGTACAGATGACTTCCGTTCCTTCCGGAACCGTGATGACGCCGTCTTCATCATAATTCAGACAGACGATCAGCTGCTTCCCGTCCCCGGAGAACAGCATTTTGCCGTTGGAAGTAAAATTCTCCGCGTCTTCCGGTATATTGATCTCTTCAAGACCCCAGAAAGAACTCAGGATCTTTGGTTCAAAGGATTCAAGTTTCCGCGGAAGATTCAGTGTCGTTGTTCCTGAGGGATCAAATGCTGCCGGACTTCCTTCCGGAGGCTCTCCTTCGTATATTTCTGTCACCGGTACATCTTTGATCGTATCCGGAACAGTCAGGACAGTATCCTCTCCCTGATAGGCGATAAACGCCGCATGATCGGGATATACATCAAAGAACATCTCTCCGGATTCGGTCGTCTCCGAAACTCTTTCTTTGACCCGCATAGCAGGATCCGTCACATGATCAAACTGGATATTATATTTCTGGGCATATGCCTCAGCGGCAGATCCCTCGCTGCAGTGGATGATGACGGAATACAGAGGTATGCTGTTCCCGTTTTCATCTTCCCCGTATGTGTCTATAGGGAATGTTCTTTCCGCAAAACGGAACGTATTGTCCGGCACAAAGAATTCCTTTGCTGTATCAATATCCTCCAGAATTCCGATATTCAGCGTAGTGACGGATTCCGGGATCACGATCAGTTCACCCATTTCCCTCGGGCTTTCCAGAATGGTATCCCCTGCCTTGTTTGTCAGGAATCCGCCCGATGACGCGTAAGTCGGGTTTGCCGGATCGACTTCAAATTTAGTCAGGCGCAGTCCGTTGAAAGTTTTCGCGCCAATATAGCGGACATTCCTGCCGATATGTACAGACTCGATGACAGGCCGTTCTTCACGGTTCCACATATATCCGTATTCATCCGCGAATACACATTCCCCGATCTCCTCCAGGCTGTCCGGAAAACGGATCTCTTTAAGTGAGGCGGCTGCGTAGAACGCGTCATTACCGATCTTCTTCAGCGTTTCCGGCATCAGGACCTTTTCCAGAACACACTCCGCAAAGGCACCGTATCCGATACTTTCGCAGCCTTCCGGAATTTCATAGCCTCCTTTTTTCCCGCCGGGAAACTGGATCAGTATTTTTCCGTCTTTGTTAAAGAGGACGCCGTCAATATCCCTATACGCGGTATTCTTTTCCGACACGCGGATCTCCTGTAGACTGCCGCATCTGCCGAAGGGCATTCCGCCGATGCTGTTCAAGGAAGAAGGAAGTGTTACCGATTCCAGACCGCACTCATCAAAAGCTGCGCGCCCGATGGATTCCAGTCCTTCCGGCAGTTCGATCTGTTTCAGAGATTCACAGCCGCGGAACGCTCTCGGACCGATCGTTTTCAGCCCTGCAGGCAGCCGGATCTCCTCCAGACTTTTCGTGCGGTAGAACGCATCTTCATCGACTGTGGTAACGGAATCCGGCAGGATCACCTTCTTCAGTGTCTCCGGATACGCTGCATATCTCTGCGAGACCAGGGTGACAGGTTTTCCCTCTATTGCGGAAGGAATACGAAGTTCTTCATCCTCCCCTTCAAACCCGGTTATTTCCGCATGATCATCAGATAACACATAATACAACTTCCCGTTTCCGGATGTCATGGACTGATGATCCTCAGCGCCTAAGAACGGCAGATCGATGTATTCCGTCGCGTGACTTTCATCATGTACATCCCGACAGATAAACTGAATTATGAATTCCTCTTTATAATCTGATAAATGTCTTTTCTCAAAATGGAAATTACTTTCCAGATCCACCGGTGTATATTCGATCCCGCCGCTTTTCCATTCATAGAACGGCTTCATATTTCCGTCCGCGTCACGTTCGGGTTTATAGGATCCGAATGCCCCGTCAATGATCGTCTTGTACCGGGACGCGTCGATGGAACCCTTTCCGGCGAGACCGGCACCGTTTTCCGATGCAGTAATGTCATTGATCAGGACCTGGTCACTGCCGTTTTTCAGCTGGACGGTGATCTGGACTTCCTCATCCGCGCGGGAATCAAAATCCTTGAAATCCGATCCTGACGAAAGAAATGTCCTTATCGTCTTCAGACTTTCACTTCCATCACTTTTTTCCGTCATTACAAACGACCATGGATCCGCGCTTTCGCTGAGATCGGAAACAGCCCCGATCACCTCCGGATCTTCCGGCACATGCAGGACATTGTTTTCATCCGGTTCGACGATGACATTGCAGAGGGAAAATGAATATCCGTTCACTTCATTTCGCCGCATGATGGTATAGACAGCTTTCTTCAGATCCTTTGCCTGGTCATCCGTCAGCTGCAGTGTGATCTCGTGATCATGATATTCCGGCTTTGCCAGTTTCCAGTCTGTCTCCGTTTCCCCTGCTTTTGCGCGGGAATGCAGACCTGCCAGCTCCTGGGCAGAGTCGGTCTGGTATGTATCGATCTCCATGGATTCTTCATAGAGCTGTTTGTTTTCTCCCGGGAAGTACATTGACAGTCCGCTGACATGGTCCACATTCGTTGTCTGATGAACAACAAACTGCTCAAGATTTGTCCGTACATCATTTACTTCATCCGGATACCGGTCTTCAAATCTGGAAACAAAATCCAGCACATCGATCAGGTCGAACGAATCCTCCGCGCTGCCGGAAGCACTGAGTCCGAATGCCTTGACTTTGGAGAGGATCTGCGAGATCTCCGCATATGTTTCCTCGTCATAATCCCCGCATATACGGGCATAGAACCTGTCCATGGCCTGCACAAAATCATCTGTCTTTGAAAGATCCAGCACAGCAAGCGTCGCATCCGGATGGAAGAATTCCGTCTGGTTTTCTTCATAATACGACCCATACGCATCTACGACCGACATAACAACATCCTTCGGATCCGGTTCCGTATTCAGGATCTCGAGGAAAGAATAATCCCAGCCGTCGCCGGCCTCCAGTTCCTCTGAGCCGACCATGTATGAAGCGTAATCCTTCCAGAGGGAAGCAAGTTCTATGGAGCCCATCAGACATGCGTCAAATCCGACGAAGTCCAGTTTGGTGTCCTTTGCGAAAATCGTGGAATCCATTCCTTCCCGGATCTCCTGCAGAAGCAGGCTGTCATTGCTGAAAAGCTCGTCAGCCCCGTATCCCCATACCGGACCGCCGCCGTGGTTCCAGCAGATCAGTCCATAGTGTTCAGCGGGGTAATTCTTTGTACAGTAATTGATAAAGGAACCAAGCGTAAAGGAAGACCCCATATCCGCAGTCTCATCCGTTGAAGCTACGATACGTTCTTCTTCCGGCATGGACATATCCAGGACGCTGTTCTGCGTATTCGGCACACCGCAGTTCCATCTGCGGCTCCCGCCGGCCAGAACGATGATATTGGTCTTGCTGTAATCCACATCCGCCGCTTCGATCTCCCGCAGATCGTTTGTCGCCGCCCCGTTCCTGCTTTCAAGATTGGAACCGACCATATAGATCATGATCGTATATGGTTTCTTTGAACCTTTGATCTTCTGGATCGCTTTCAGCTCCGACTGCTTCGCATCGACCTGCCGGGTCCTGTTGTCCATTGCCCTGTGCACGTCTGTTTCGGAAGCGCCGAGTATTTCAAGCTGCGGTTTCGATGATGCGCTTTCTCCCGGTGCTTCTGCCGTACAGCCCGCAAGCAGGGAGAGTGCGATCAGCGGAATCTCTACGATTTTCTGTATTTTCTGTTTCATCGTTTTCACCCAAAAAACCGGAATGATTCCGGTTTTGTTTTCTGTCAGTCTGCTGTTGGCGTCATGCCGATAAGTTCATTGATCGGCACCCATTCTTTATCTTCGGAAGCACGGATGTGGATACCCGGCCCGACGAGTGTAAGAATGTATTTTCCGTCTTTCGTATAATACTGGTAATTGTTTCCCGGATCATAATTGGTCATCGTCTGTGTGTTGACTTTGTAGAGATAGTGCTCGATGGAATCTCTGTACTCCGGGTCGGAGAGTGCTTCCATATAATACGGATATGCTTCATCTTCTTTGTATTCTTCAAGCTGTGTTTCAAGCGTTCCGAAATCATCCCATGTGGAATCCACTTCATACCATTTGCCGTTGATCATAATGATACTCCAGGCGTGACGTCCGGCATCGGATTCATCTCCGCCGGCAACGCCGAGGACAACAGCCGCGTCAAGTCCTGCCTGCTGAAGCAGATATTCATAGGCAAGTGAATAACCGTCACAGACAGCTGTATTCGCGGAGCCCCTGCTGTTCTTGACTAGAGCACCGTATGCTGTATGGGCGAGATCGGAATACAGATCCTGGTTTAGGACATCCATATCATATGTGACCGTATTGATCAGCTTGTCATGGATCCAGCGTGCTTTTTCTTCATCGGAAGCGTTCGGATCAAGATCCTTCAGGAAATCTTCAGCTGCTTTATTGAATGTTTCGACATCCTCCCTGAAGTTGTCATACGGCTTGTCAAAATAGAAATAAATATCATAGTAGCCCGATGTTGACTGTTCTTTCGGGACACCGAACATGAGTGACGCATTGATCTCGTTGTACATCCAGAATAATTCCGGGTGATCATACAGCATGGAGAAATATGCTAAACGCAGTTCATTCACAAATTCCTCGGAATTGACATCCATCTTGGAGGAATACAGTATGACGTTCTGCGGATCGACCGGGTCTTCCGCAAGCAGAAGCAGTGCATCATAAATATCTTTTGCCGTATCATCCAGCTGGGAATAATAATAGAAATTTTTCGCGTTGTTTACGAGAGGTGTATTGCTCGACGGGGAATATGCACGCATAGCGCGGTCAGCCTCCGCTTTTTCCTCTTCTGACATCTCTTTGGTCTCAGTCAGCTTCAACTCACCAAGATCTCCGCTCGGTTTTCCGAATGCCGAGATCGGAAGTGACAGCGCAGCCGTTTCCTTCTGTTCATCTGCCTGTCCGGCATCTTCTTTCTTTGCCGAACAGCCGGTCAGGAAAAGAGCCCCCATTAAAAAGACTGCCAATGTCTTCCTGATTGTTTTCATGATTCCTTCTCCTTTTTCTATCATTACTATTTTACACAAATCTGTACTGTATGTGAATGCGTACTTCAGTATTCAACGGAGCGTTTGCCGTTTTCATGCCAGCATATCCGCATACCGGAGCCTGCCTCCAGAACTTCATTATCCTGCATCATGACATGCTTTGCCTGCAGGGAAATACAGTGGCAGGGAACTAATGATCCCCAGACATGATCTCTGAGGAATCCGGCTGTATGCCGGATTCTTTTTTCATCTTCCATCAGATGGAATCCACCGATCACATCCGTAACATGGTCCGTATGAAACAGTTCTTCCGCATAGGAGATGATATTGCATATACCGCTGTGTGAGCATCCGGTGATCACTGTCAACGTACCTCCTTGATGATATACCAGCGCGCTGTCGTCCCGGACCGGATCCTTCCGCCATCTTCCCTTCTCCAGATATGTGCCGACTGTGAGATGCTTTTCAAACGGGACGGTACGGGGGATCTCTCCGAGAAAAAGAAGATGTTCGCTGATCTGTACCGGTACAGCTGACGGTGCCCATAAAGCCGGAAAAAGATCTTCTGAATGATACGGTGTCCCGACATCCAGTCCTTCATGCCGCTTCGGTTTGAATGTATCCGGATGTGCATGCACGCATATGCCGGTAAGATCATAAGCTTTTTTCAACGCCGTAAATCCGCCGGTATGATCATTATGCCCGTGGGAGAAGACAATATCGGTAATCCCCGAAAGGTCAATGTCCATTTTTTCCGCATTGCGCAGAAAAACATCGGAATATCCGGTGTCAAAAAGAATTCTCTTCTCACCGTCTTCGATATAAAAACTAAGTGCCGGTTCCCCGAGATAGTAACGGTCGATCAGGGTATGATTATCACATAATATCGTAAGCTCCATAAACATCCGCTCCAGGCCTTCTGTGCCTCCATCCATTTCAGTATATTACAAAGCAAAAGAAAAAACCGCTGTGTACTTCAGCGGTTCTGTTTCCGGAATCATTCAGGCATTCTGCTGTATTGCTTTTTTGCGTTCCGCGGCGGAACGGTAGGAAAGTATCGTTATCGCAATAACGAAAGCCTGAATCAGGAAGATAGCGATAAATATAATATTATAGGAACCGGACAGATCGTAGATAAAGCCAATCGCGGCACTGGAGAATGCGAGCGCATAGGATCCGATGAATGACAGCATCGGATAAGCCTTGCTGTAATTGCCTTCCCCGAAGAGATCGCTGGTCAGGATCGATACGCCGACGGAGGAATTAGCTGCAGTAAAGTTATATGTCAGGGCCGCAATCAGTACCAGCGTGGTGCTGTTGTGCAGATACAGCGGGATAATGGAAACAATGCATATAAAGGCAAATAATACGATTGATATTTTTGCGCTGAATTTGTCGGCGATCACGCCGAAGAAGACTTTCGAAACGATATTGCCTGCCAGTGTCATGGAAAGAATAATGCCGCTGATGGAAGCTAGGCCGGAAGCTTCCGCATACGCCGGGAGATAGTTCGGCAGACTTGCCACCAGCATGACTGCGATCACGAACAAAACAGCCAGACGGAATTCTTTTGTACGGTATGAGAAATCGTTGTCTCCCGCTGCCACGACGCGGATATTTCCTTTTTCCTTTTCTGCCAGGAATTCTTCATATCCGTAAGGCACCATGCCCTGGGTCTGCGGACGTATTGTCACGTTGAGAAGAATTGCCGGCAGGGTCAGAAGTATAATCAGAACAGCTACCACGATCATGGCAGCCCGCCATCCGCTGCTGTTGATCAGCGAGGTAATGATTGGTGAAAGGATCACACCGGGAATACCGCTGAAAGACAAGGCAATACTCGTGATCAGACCGTGCGACTTATAATACCAGTTATTCAGGATGCTTGTTACGAGGACAAAGCTTCCCATACCGCTTCCCAAGCCGCGTATGATGCTGGCGATATACAGCGTCCACGGTGTTTTTGCCAATGCCATCAGAAATGTACCCCCGCCCATCAGGGCTGCCGAGGTAATAATGATCCATTTCAGCAAGCCTTCTTTCAGTACCTTCGGCACGAACAATGCAGTAAAAGAAGACGCTATTGTCAGAATCGTCATGGTCAGGGAAACTGACCCGATGCCTACGCCCAGATCTGCCGCGATCGGTTTATAGAATAGACCTGCGGTATTCATACAGATACCGACAGCTGCCGAGGCAATGCCGCACAATGCGATCAGTACAGTTAGATATTTGCCTTTCATATCCATGATCCTCTCACGGAAAAATCATATCATATTTTATGATGCATTGAATTCCGGATCAGACATCCCTGCCCGGTAAACAATCCCTGACCCGCCTGCAGGATATCTTTCCCGTATCCGGCAAAGTCCATGTACCTGAGAAAATACTGCAGATCATTGATTCCGGATTCCAGAATAAAGCAGTAGCCAAGATCATATGTACTGCAGATATGCGGATAAAAAGTGAATTCAGCCAGCTCCGCACACAGGAGAATATACTCCTCCGGCGCGGAAGCAAAGGAACCGGTTTCGCTTACGGCAGCGAATTTCATGCCGTCGTAATCCGAAAGCGTGCACAGGATCCCGGCCAGTGTGTTCAGCACTTCCACAGACTCATGCTCTCCAAAATGCCGGCATAGTCCCGGCACAAAGCTGTCATAATCGATCAGGCACCATTTGTCTGCGTCCTTTTCATTTTCATCAATACCGATCTTTCCGAGAACCGTCCGGAAATCCTCTGTTCTGAACGGGAAGGAAATCCATTCCGCCAGAATGATTCCTTTCCTGTACATTTCTGCATTTGCGATGCGTGCATCAAAGGGATTTTCACTGTCATACAGAAACTGCATATCTTTCTTCCTCCCTATACTGCATTCGCAAAAACGATCCGGCATCAGCCGGATCAGGAAAGTTTTTTGTACAGGTAGTTGCCCAGCATCTGGATCAGCTGGACAAAGACGATAAGAATGAGTGAGCATACGATCAGATATTCCGTTTTGTACTGCTGGTAGCCGAAACGGATGGCAACGTCTCCTACTCCGCCGCCGCCGACTGTACCGGCCATTGCCGAATACCCGATCAGCGAGATGATGAGCAGGATGACACCGTTCAGCATACGCGGAATGGATTCCTTGATATATACGCGGAAGAGGATCTGCCAGTCACTGGCCCCGAAGGAGCGCGCTGCCTCGATCACCCCCGGATCCGTTTCCCGCAAACTGGTTTCGAATACCCTGGCAATATAGGGAATCGCGCTTACCGTCAGCGGTACGATGGATGCGGTGGTTCCGATCGCCTTGCCTACGATCATCCGGGTAAACGGAATTATGATGACCAGCAGGATAATAAACGGGAAAGAACGGAAGATATTGACGATCAGACTGAGAACTTCATATACGCCTTTGTTCGGATGAAGTCCGTCAGGTGCCGTCAGTGTAAGGATGATCGCCGGAATGAATCCGAGGATCACCGATAGCAGAGTTGACCAGAATACCATGTATATGGTCTGCTGCGTCGCATTCAGAATTGTCGGCCACATATCAGTCCAGAACCTCCCAAAGTACTTTTGCCTGATCGAGATAGGCACATACTTTTTCCTTATCTTTCTCTTTTACATTGATCACAAGGCTTCCGTATACGCTGGAACGGAAATCCTCAAGCTTTGCCCAGCAGATGCTGAAATCCACATTCAGTTCTCTGGCCATCATGGTGATGACAGGGTTATCCGAGCTCTCATCCGTAAAGAACAGCTGGATATTGATCCCCTCTTCCGGCAGATGGTCGCTTTCCTCCTGCAGGAATGCCTTTACTTCCTTTGTCGGTTTTACAAACAGTTCCTCCGGTTTCCCTTCGGCGATCACGCTGCCGTCCTTGATGAAGGCGACCTGCTCGCAGATCTGTTTGACAACCTCCATCTGGTGCGTTACGACAATGATCGTGATTCCCATCTCTTTATTGATCTTCTGCAGCAGTGCAAGTATCTCTCTTGTAATGCCGGGGTCCAGGGCGGAAGTTGCTTCATCACAGAGCAGGATCTCCGGATCCAGAACAAGCGCTCTGGCAATAGCCACCCTCTGTTTCTGACCGCCGGAGAGTTCCCTTGGCCTGGCATGGATTTTATCCCCCAGTCCGACAAGTTCAATCAGTCCCCTGATCTTCTTCTCCGCTTCCGGCGTTTTTGTTTTCATACCCCAGAACTTCATCGGAAGAGCCACATTGTCATATACATCCAGACGGTTCAGCAGATTGAAGTTCTGAAAGATCATTCCCATCTTTTTCTGGAGTTTCCGCAATTCATTTTTGTTTTCAAAAGATACCGGTGCCCCGTTGACCGTAATCGTTCCGGAATCATAGCTCTCCAGACCGTTGATGCACCGCAGGAGCGTTGATTTTCCGGCACCGCTCTGTCCGATGATTCCATAGATCTGGCGGTCCTGTATCTCTATGGAGATGCCTCTCAGGACACTCAGATCCCCAAAATTCTTCTTAACATTTTCCAATTTGATCATTGCGTTTACTCCTTCATTTCAGACATAAACATGCGGAAGACATGCATCTTCCGCACGTTCATATTTTCTTTTTTCTGTAATCAGTTTTCCGGTGCTGCGATAAAGGACGGGATCACAGCGCCTTTGTATGTATCTTCAATATATTTCTGCACAGCTTCAGACTGAATGGCCTTTACCAGTGCCTTTGTCTTTTCGCTTTCTTCTTTGCCCTGCTTTACAACGACGAAGTTTGTCCTTTTGATCGTTGTTTCTTCATCGAATTCCTCGATCAGGAGAGCCGGGTGTTTGGAAGGCAGGTCTGCGCCGAGAGCGTAGTTTCCGTTGATGACTGCGATGTCAAGATCCGGAAGGCTCAGAGGCAGGTTGGCTGCTTCGATCGGTGTGATCTTCAGACCGCGCGGATTCAGTTCTGTGTTTCCGTTAAGTTCGTTTTCATCACCGGAACCGTTCAGATAACCTTTGGCGATCAGCAGATCGATCGCTCTGTAATAGTTGTCTGTATCATTCGGCACGCCGACAGATGCTCCGTCCGGGATTTCATCCGCAGAAGTGTACTTTTCGGAATAGATGCCCATCGGTTCGATATGGACGCCTGCAACGGCAGTGAGATGCAGTCCGTTGTTTTCGTTCTGATCATTCATGTAGCCGAGTGTCTGGAAATAGTTGGCATCCAGTTCGCCTTCTTCCAGGGAAGTGTTCGGCAGAACATAATCCTCAAATACGACGACTTCCAGTTCCCATCCGTCCTGTGCCAGGACATCTTTTACTGCATTGTTGAGAATCTCCGCATGCGGTACGGGATTGACACCGACCGTGATCTTCTTGTCAGCGGAAACTTCTGAAGCTGAACCGCCGCCTGAGCAGGCTGACAGTCCTGCTGCGAGAATGAGCGCAGCTGCTGTTCTGATTGCTTTTTTCATCGTTTTTCCCTCCTTTGTCTTTTTCTTGAAAAGGAA
>CADBPK010000039.1 GCA_902796465.1 uncultured Erysipelotrichaceae bacterium
GCCTTGTGCATCGTCAGATCCTTATGACCGTTCAGATGATAGTGCATCGGTCCTGTTAACAATGGCATATTATCTTCACTCCTTATATACAAATTAGATTATAGCATACTCTGAGAGATAACTAACCATATCAAAGTCGTACATGTTATAATAATTCAGCTATGCGAAAATATATTTTAAAACTCCTGATCTGTGGCTTATTCTTTGCGAGCGCATGCGCAAAGAAGGAAATCCACACCTATTCGGATACTGATCCCCTTGCGGGATTTGATACCCTTTTTTCCTATTCGGAATCAACTTATGACAAAAATCTGTTCCATGCGCACTTTGAAGCCGGCAGAGAACTGTTCTTTCATTACAGCAGTCTGTTTGATATCTACAACAACTATCAGAAGCTGAATAATCTGAAGACCGTCAATGACAATGCCGGCAAGCAGCCTGTCAAGGTCGATCCTGAAATTATCGAAATGCTGAAACTGGCACAGGATTTTTACCGTTATTCCGACGGTAAATTTGATGTCACGATCGGTGCACTGACCCGTGTATGGCATGATTACCGTGAAAACGGGATACTGCTGAACAGCGAAGGCAAAAAGGCACCGGTTCCGGAAAAAAAGGAACTGGAAAAAGCCTATGGCTGCCATGGCTGGGATCAGGTTGAGATCAATGAAGAAGACAGTACCGTATTCCTGAAACAGGACTGCATGGCGCTGGATGTCGGTGGCATCGCCAAAGGCTACGCCGCAGAAAAGATCGCCCTGGCTCTGGAAAAAGAAAAAGCTGTTTCCGGCAACGTCAATGCCGGCAGGAATCTGCGTACGATCGGAACGAAACCGGACGGAAGTGCCTGGCGTATCGGCATTGCCGATCCGAATTCGGAAACCGGTGAAAGCATTATGATCGTCTCCATCCCGGGTTCCATGTCGTTTGTCACAAGCGGTGATTATGAACGCTTCTATATTGGTGAAGACGGCAGAAGCTATCATCATATCGTCGATCCCGATACCCTCTTTCCGGCGGATTATTACCGCAGCGTTACTGTCATAACGGAAGATTCCGGCGCCGCTGACTGTCTGAGCACTGCCCTTTTCACCATGTCTGTCGAAGACGGGAAGAAGACCGTGGAAGCCTATGAAGCCGAAACAGGGAAAAATGTTGATATTATCTGGATCATGGAAAAGGAAAAAGCGCCTGAGGATCCGCATTCCGCCGAGAAGAACGGCCTGGTAATTATTTATACCGAAGGCCTGGAAGGAAAGATCGCATTATGATCGATATTCTGCTGGATACCATACTGGATATCCTCCGCATTCTGCCGTTCCTGTTCGGAACATATCTGTTTCTGGAATGGCTTGAAACACATGCGGAGCACCGGTTTGTACATATTCTGGAAAAACATCACCGCCTCGGACCCCTGTTCGGAAGTCTTCTCGGACTGGTGCCGGAGTGCGGTTTTTCGAGTGCTGCCAGCAATCTGTATACGACCGGGATCATTCACGCCGGAACATTGATCGCCGTATATCTCTCCACTTCCGATGAGATGCTGCCGATCATGCTTTCAAGCCATACACCATGGTCAAAGATCCTGCCGATCCTCGCCGTCAAACTCATCACGGCATGTATTGTCGGTTATCTCGTATTCTTCCTGGTCCCGAAAAAAAAGCGGGATATCGATTCCTTCTGTGAACGGGAACACTGTGAATGCGAAAAAGGCATTCTGCATTCTGCCCTGAAGCATACTGTTACCATCACTGTATGGCTGTTTGTCATCACATTGATCCTCAACGGCATCATTGAACTGGCAGGCATAGATTCCATCCGGAACCTGGTCATTCATTATCCCAACAAATCACTTCTGTTATGCACCCTGATCGGAATCATTCCGAACTGTGCTTCTTCCATCACCCTGACGACCCTTTATCTGGAAAACGTCATTCCTTTCGGTGCGGTATGTGCGGGTCTTCTCGCAAATGCGGGTATCGGTCTGCTTGTCCTTTTCCGGGTCAATCCTGACTGGAAGGCAAATTTAAAAATATCCGGATTTCTCATCGCCGTTTCCCTTGCGGCCGGGATGATCATCCAGATATTTGCCTAATCGATTATCTTTACTGTTTCAATCACCGGCTGTTCATCTGCCGGAATGGTTCCGTTATTATCGGTCGGTCTGGCATCGGAAGCGATCTTCTGCACGATATCCAGACCGTCTGTGACATGTCCGAACGCGGCGTAATATCCGTCCAGATGCTGCGCTTCACCGACCATGATAAAGAACTGGGAACTGGCGGAATTATAATCCTCTGCCCTTGCCATGGAGATCGTTCCCGGAACATGCAGGATCGTATTCTCCCAGCCGTTGGCAGTGAATTCACCGGTGATCGTTTCACACATATCCATCTTTTCAACAGTATCCGGCTTTCCGCCCTGGATCATGAATCCGTCTATGATCCTGTGGAAAGTCAGACCGTCATAGAATCCGGCCTGAGCCAGTCTGATGAAATTTCTGACTGTTACAGGAGCAGCCGGACCGTCCAGTTCCACGGTGACAGTACCGTAATCCCTGATCACGATCGCAGCATGATGTATCGTTTCCGGTTCTGCCGGTTCTTTTTTTTCGGTTTCTGCACTTCCTGCACCTGAGCAGGCACTCAGTACCAGAAGCAAAGTACATATTGAAATTCTTATCAGTCTCTTCATGTTTCCTCCTCATATAACAGCTTCCATGTCATCCTCGGGAAGCTTTCTGTAAACTGTAAAATACATAGCGATAAAGCATGCCAGTCCGCCTAAAACATTGGAAACAGGCTCAGCCAGGAATACGCCTTTTACCCCAAAACCCATCGCCGGCAGAAGAACTGTCAGCGGGGCAACGATCACGGCCTTGCGCAGAAGCGAGAAGAAGATCGCCCTCTTCGTACAGCGCAGGGCTGTAAATACGGACTGTCCGCTGCTTTGGAATGCCATAAACGCAAAACCAAAGAAGTACAATCTGAGGGATTCCGTTCCCGCGCGGATCATTTCCGCATCATTCGTGAATATCGACATCATAGCCTGCGGGAAGATAAATACCGCCGCCCATGCCGCAAGGGTATAAATGATCATGCTCCAGGTTGAAAACCGTATCCCGCATTTAATGCGGGAGTATTTCTTTGCGCC
>CADBPK010000040.1 GCA_902796465.1 uncultured Erysipelotrichaceae bacterium
GGAAGACAGTCTGCGCGGCACACTGGAGAAAAAAGGTGATAAATATGCCAGTGCCCTGGATCTGACGGATCTTCTCGGTGTCCGTGTGATCTGTTACTTTGCAGATGATGTAGACCGTATCGCAGAAACGATAGAAGGTTTGTTTATCGTGGACAGGGAAAATACGGTTGATAAACGCAGGGTTCTGGAAGATGACCGGTTCGGCTACATGTCCCTGCACTATATCTGTCGTCTGGCGCCGGAACAGTCCGAAACGGAAGACTTATGGAAGATCCGCTTTGAGATCCAGATCCGTTCGGTCCTCCAGCATGCATGGGCAGAGATCAATCATGATATCGGATATAAAAGCAGCACCGGTGTTCCCCGTTCGATCATAAGGGGATTCTCCAGACTTGCAGGGCTGCTGGAGATTGCGGATGAGCAGTTCGCGGAATTCCGTGATTCTGTACGTCAATATCAGAACGACAGTACCGAAACCATCAAAAGCCATAATCTCGAAGAACTCCCGGTCAATGAGATGACACTTTACGCCTTTCTGGAGAATGATCCAGCTGTACAGGAAAGCTTCCGTGACAGCGGGATCATCCTGATGACGGAAGGGTGTGAAGAAAGCGCGGAGAGGCTTGAAGCACTGCAGATCCTTACAATGGATCAGTTTGCGGAAATGACATCGGGCAATCTTGAAAAAGCACTGGAACTCTTAGTATATGAAAACGATTCCGAAAAGCCGGAAACCGTCAGTGCCGGTCTGCTGGTGCGCCTGCTGATCGAAGCGTACCTCATGAACAGTGAGAATCCCGAATCGGCGGTGCATGATTATTTCCTCAGTTATTACGGAGAAGGGGAAGCGGCAGAAAGAAGGGAAAAGGATCTGCTCAAATACATTAAGCGCCTGAAAAAAGGAAAAAGCATAAAAACAAAAGGATCACAGATCCTCTGAGAGGACAGGAAGGAGAAACAGATGCATTTATTCGGAAAGAAAAAAACAGTCAAAACATACGATCATGAACTATATGAACCCGTACTGCGCTCGAGTATCTGCACAGGAGAAACGACCGCCGGATTCCGGAACAGAAAAAACGGTACATTCCAGGAAGTGATGCTGATAAACAGTTCCGGTGATCTCAGGGAATTCAAGGAAACATATGGCATCACCGATGATCTGAAAACGATCTATTGAAAAAGAGCTCAATGCTCTTTTATTTTTCAAGTATATATTCCTGGCCGGGAAGTGAACGGTGAAGCAGATACAGCGCGAACAATGCTGCGCAGCCTTCCCCGATGGGGAGGGCTGCCGCGAGACCCTTCTCCATAAACAGATGGTCCAGCAGGAACATGAAAGGAATGTAGAAGACGAGTTCCCTGACGAATGCGTGCAGGAGTGTTTCTTTTCCTTTGCCCATTGCCTGCATGCAGTAGGAAGTATGGTAATTGATCAGCTGTACCGGCGAAGCCAGGCAGCGGATCCTGAGGAATACTGAAGCGTAGGCAATTGTGCGGAGCGCAGTTTCGCTGTCTGCGGATGTACTCAGGAAAATCCGCGCTGTCGTATTGGCAAAGAGTTCAAACAATAAAATACATAGAAATGAAATAGCGAGACCGGCTGTGCGGGCAGTCCGTATTGTTTCCTTCAGCCGGCTGTGATTTTTGGCGGAATAGTTGAAGGCTACGATCGGCAGCATTCCCTGACAGATGCCGATGTTCACCGCGTTGGGCAGGCGCTCCACTTTCATGACGATACCGATGCCTGCCAGGACGAGATCATTGTGGCCGGCCGCAAGAATATTGACACAGATGTTTGCCAGATCAAACAGGGCCAGCAGGATGGCGGAAGGAATTCCCACAGACATAACATTCCGGATATGCGGAAGATCCAGTGCCCGGGCTTCCTTCAGATTCATGCTGAGAGGTGCTTCCGATGCGGCTTTCCGGTAGGCAAAGATCAGATAGGCACAGGAAATGAAATTGGAAATCGTTGTTGCGACGGCGGCGCCGGTCACTTCCTGTCCTTTCGGCAGAATGACAAACATAAACAGCGGATCCAGTATGACATTCAGGATACCTCCCATACTGAGGCCGATGCTCGCCTGGGAGGAGAATCCGGCATTCCGCAGAAGATGTGCGGCAGCCATGGAAAGAACACTGGGAAGGCAGCCGATCACAATGACGATCAGCGCATAACTGTGCGCGTAACCGATCGTGGCATCGGATGCACCGAGGAACCGCAGCAGGGGATTCAGGAAGATGCCGACCAGTGTGGCATAGATCAGGGAAACGCATACTGCACCGTAAAAGCTGAAGGAGCTGACTTCCCTGGCTTTTTTGTTTTCCCCGGTCCCCATCAGTCTGGCGACCAGACTGCCGCCGCCGATTCCGAACAGATTCGATAAGGCTACGTTCATCATTACCATAGTCAGGGTGATCGAAGTCGCTGCCATCATGTACGAATTCCCGGTTCTGCCGATGAAAAATGCATCGACCATGTTGTAGATCAGATTGATGATCTGGCTGATAATGGTCGGTACCGCCATGGTCAGAAGCGCTTTGGGCACAGGAACAGAGGAGAACAGTTCCGTTTTTGTGTAGACTTGTTTTTTGCTCATATTACGGCCTTTATTTTAGCACTTACCCCCGAAAATGCAGGCAGGCTTTCAAAAAAAACAGGAAAAGGGAGTATTATATAATATGCAAAGCCAGAGGTTTTTATGTTTAATGTTCATGATCAAAGCAGGGATGCGTTTATGCTGCACGGACCATTGGCCCGGCACGGATATGACTGGTGGTGGCATTCCTTCACGGCGGAAGATGCCGAAACAGGAGAAGAAAAACCATTTTTCATAGAGTTTTTTGTATGCAATCCCGCATTGGGTGAGGACGTTCCGGTTCTTGGGCAGCTACCGGAAAATCAGAAAAACGGGAAATACCCGTCTTATCTGATGGTCAAAGCAGGATGCTGGGGAAAGGATCACTGCCAGCTGCACCGCTTTTTTGCATGGGAAGATGTAAGAATTCATAAAGGTGTTCCGTATGAAATAGAAGCAGATGACTGTTATGCTTCGGAAATGGAACTGAAAGGAAGTATTTCAATCTCCCCGTCTGAAGCAGAAGAACATCCGGAATGGATGTGCGATGCCGGAGAGATGACATGGAATCTGACCGTAGATAAGCAGATTGCATTCAACGTCGGATACGGTGCTTCCAGACCGCTGCGTGAGGCAGAAGCGTTTGCCATGTACTGGCATGCGGAAGGTATGAAATCCTCCTTTGCCGGAGAGATCTTCCTTAATGGAAAGAAATATATCGTCATACCGGAGAAAAGCTATGGATATGCGGATAAGAACTGGGGCAGGGACTTCACCAGTCCCTGGGTCTGGCTGTCCTCGAACTGCCTGACCAGCCGTATTACCGGGAAAAAACTGGAAAACAGCGTATTCGATATCGGCGGTGGACGTCCGAAGATCTATTTTGTTCCGCTTGACCGCAGACTTCTCGGAGTTTTCTGGTATGAGGGAAAAGAATATGATTTTAATTTTTCCCATGTATGGCTTCATGTCAAAACAGATTTTTCCTTTGAGGAACACGAGGATTCAGTTCTCTGGAAAGTGCGTCAGGAAAACAAGTTTGCAATTATGGAAACAGAAGTGACCTGCAGGAAAGAGGAAATGCTGTTTGTGAATTATGAAGCACCGGACGGATCCCGAAAGCACAGACGCCTGTTTAACGGCGGAAACGGGACCGGTATCATCCGGCTGTATGAAAAGATAGAAGACAGGCAGTATCTGATCGATGAGATCGAGGCATCCCATATCGGCTGTGAATACGGTGAATACACTGAAGAACAATAAAAAAGGAGAATTTCCTGAAGGAATTCTCCTTTTTGCTGTTTACTGTTCAGCTGGTTCAAAGTCGTCCCGGCCGTGCTTGCACAGCGGGCACTGATAATCTGCAGGGAGCTCGTCTCCTTCGAACGGTTCGAAATAGCCGCAGATCTTGCACAGGAATCCTTTTTTCTTCTGCGTTGTTACAGCAGGCACGTATTCGAAGTCGTCCTTGCCGTGCTTGCAGAGCGGGCAGATGTAATCATCCGGCAGATCAGCGCCTTCATAGAAGTAACCGCAGATATTACATCTCCAGCCTTCCTTCTGTTCCTGGACAGGCTGCTTCTTCGGCTTGATATGCGCATGATAGTATGCATATGTTGCGCTTGGGGTGTTGGATAATACTTTCGCTTCCGTGACATCCGCGATGAACAGGGTGGATACACCCAGATCAAATGACTGGATCACTTCGCAGCCGAATACTGCGTTTGTATATAACGGAATATAACGGATGCCGTTGGCAAGTCTGTCAGCGTACGGTACATCAGCGAATTTGTCGATATCTCTGCCGGACTGGAAGCCAAAATGCTTGAACAGGTCAAACGGCGCATCTTCTGTCAATACGGAGACATTGAACTTTCCGGATTTCTTGATGATGTCCTCTGTGTTGTTTTTATTGATGACGGAAACTGCGACTTTCTTCAGTTCGCCTTCAGATACCTGGACTGCGGAATTGATGACACATCCGTAATCCTTACCATCCAGTTTTGAAGTCAGGATTTCCAGACCGTAACTGAATTTGAAGAAAGCGGTCGGATCAACTGATACTTCTGCCTGCGGTGCCGGCGCGGCTGCCGGTGCCTGTACAGGTGCTTCTTTTTTCTGACCGAATGCCGGATTGATATCTTTTGCAATGGCATCTGCCAGTGCATCCAGTTCTGCCAGTTTGTCTTCTTTCAGAGCGGAACGAATCGTGATCGGTTCCTGGATAAACTGTGTGCCCGGAAGTTTTGACAGCATTTCCTTCATCAGCTTTCCGCTCATCGGACCCCATGAACCGTTTTCCAGCAGGGCGATCTTCCTGTTTTTCAGATTGTGGGCAACGATGTCATGGAGAAGGTTTTCCATCGTGACGAAGATGCCGGCATTGTATGTAGTGGCCGCAAATACGAGATGGCTGTTGCGGAACGCACTGGAAACGATATTGCTTGCCGGAATGACGGAAGTGTCAAACATTTCAACAGGAATGCCGCGGTCAACCAGCTTCCCGGCCAGTATATTTGCCATATTTTCTGTATGTCCGTATACGCTTGCATAGGCAAGACAGACACCTTTGACTTCTGGTGTGTATGTGCTCCACAGATTATATTTTTCCAGGAAGTCACCGAAGTGCTTTCTCCAGACAAAGCCATGCAGCGGACACACATAGGCGATCTCAAGCGCGGAAGCTTTCTTGAGGACCATCTGTACCTGCGGACCGTATTTGCCGACGATATTCGTATA
>CADBPK010000041.1 GCA_902796465.1 uncultured Erysipelotrichaceae bacterium
CTTTGCTTTCCTTCTTTTCCTCGAATATGCGGACTTCTTCCTTACCGGATAAAGATTCCATATATTCAGAATATGTTTTATCTACAAACTGCGCGGAAGTGTCATCCAGTATAAGAAGTCCCGTTGCCAGCTGCGAAATGAAATAACGGTCATGCGAAACAAACAGCAGTGTGCCGGTAAAACCTTTCAGTGATTCTTCCAGAGCTTCCTTTCCCGGGATATCAAGATGGTTTGTCGGTTCATCCAGAATCAGGAGATTGGAATGCTTCAGAAGCAGTTTGGCCAGGGAAAGCCTGACTTTCTCACCGCCGGAAAGCACATCGACTGTTTTGAATACGTCATCCGCGGAAAACAGAAACTGCCCGAGCACACTGCGGATCGCAGTGCGGTCAAGATCCGGATATTCATCCCAGATTTCTTCCAGAACGGTCTTCCCGCTGGAGAACTGGGCCAGCTGCTGGTCAAAGTACCCCTGCTCGATCTGATGTCCGTACAGGAAATGACCGGACAGAGGCGGAACAAGTCCCATCAGGGTCTTGACGAATGTGGACTTTCCCGTCCCGTTGGGACCGATGACAGCGATCCGGTCACCCCGGCGCAGTTTCATCGAGATCCGGCAGAGAACGGAATCGTAACCGATTTCCAGGTCCCTGACTTCCAGAACATTTTCCCCGCCTTTGATCTTCGGGGTAAAGCGGGCATGGAATGTTTTCTCATCTGCCTTTTCCGGTTCGATCTTATCCATGCGCTCAAGATATTTGATCTTTGACTGTGCAAAAGCAGCTTTGTTCTTTTTATAACGGAATTTTTCGATCAGTGCCTGCAGGCGGGCAATGTCTTTCTGCTGTCTTGCGTAGGCTTTCTCCTGCCGTTCCAGGTCATTCTTTTTCTGTTCGACATAAGCGGAATAGTTGCCGGCATAGCGCTTCATCCCGCCGAATTCCATTTCATATGTCACATCCGCGACCTTGTCCAGAAACATCCGGTCATGCGATACGACAACGACTGCCTTTGGATATTTGCGGATATAGCCTTCCAGCCATTCGATCGCATTGAGATCCAGATGATTGGTAGGCTCGTCAAGCAGGAGGATATCCGGCTTTGAAAGCAGCAGCCTGACAAAAGCGATCCGCGTTTTCTGGCCGCCGGAGAATTCCCCGATCTTTTTGTGAAGATCTTCCGGTGAAAATCCGAAACGGGTGAAGACTGTCTTCATTTCCGCTTCCCAGTTATATCCGTTATATGCTTCAAATTCCTCCTGCAGGACTGCGTACTGGTTCAGAACCTTTTCCGATGCGTCTTCCTGCATCGTTTCTTCCAGCTGGTGCATCTTTTCCTGCAGGTCAAAAACATGACGGTAGATCGTCATCAGTTCCTCTTCTACCGTCCACTCATCATGTTCCAGGACTTTCTGGGCAAGATACCCGATCGTCACATGGTTTGCTTTAGTTATATTTCCTTTATCAAAGTTTTCTTCTCCGCACATACAGCGCAGAAAAGTGGTCTTGCCGCATCCGTTCCGTCCCACGATCGCTATTTTTTCTGTTCCTTTGATCTCGAAGATCACATCTTCAAAGATCGTTTCAGCACCGTAGTACTTAGATGCCCTGGCGGCCTGATACAGCATAGTCACCTCATAATCTGATATCTGTGATGTGTTTGGCAAAGCGCTTGTTTTCCGGCGGAAACTGCATATAGCTGTCCCCGAAATACCTGCGCAGATAAACATCATATTGGTTTGGCACCGGCAGATATGTATCCTCAAACGGCACATATTTTACCGGCAGCAATTCTTCTTTTGTGAAATTATACGGCGGATAAAAGCCGTTCCAGAGCCATGTCAGCTCAAAGCCGACATATTCTGTATTGGTCTTTCTCGCAGCGCGGGCATATCTGCGCGCGTTCCATACGATCAGCTTTTTGATATGCACCGGATTGATATGCAGATAATTATCCGCAATGATCTCCGGCACCATCAGTAAATAATTGGCGATGCGGTATCCGATCCCCGTCATTTTATTCAGACTGACGGAATCGTACGCAAAAATATCGATGAAAAGTCCGTCGCATCCTTCATATCCCGTACAGCGGTTGGACAGCAGTTTGTTCGCCTCCTCCAGATATGTTCCCTTCAGACGGATCTTGATATTCGGAATCAGGACATTATAGCGTTTATCGTTTTCAAAGCACTGAAAAAGATATTTGTCCGGCAGATGCTTCAGCGCCTCCAGAAGACGGTCATAGTCCTCCCTCAGGACACCGATATCCGCATCATCATCCCATGGGATAAATCCTTTGTGCCGGATCGCCCCGAGGGCACTGCCGCCATTCAGAAAATAAGGAATGGAGTATTCCTTCAGAACTTTATCAACATCCTTTAACATTGACAGCAGGACATTCTGCACGTCTCTTACCGTGATCACGCTGCCGTCAGGATTTTCTTTCAGTACATACTGTTCCATTCCCTTTTTCCTCTTCTTTTATCAGAACTGCAGATTCTTCGGTGTTCTTGCGAACGGAATGACGTCACGGATATTTTCCATACCTGTCACGTACATAACAAGACGTTCAAAGCCCAGACCGAAACCGGCATGCATACAGCCGCCGTAACGGCGGAGGTCCAGATACCACTGGTATCCTTCCGGATTCATGCCGAGCTTCCACATCTTTTCCTGCAGGACATCGAGACGTTCTTCCCTCTGCGAACCGCCGACGAGCTCTCCGACACCCGGCACGAGCAGGTCACACGCCGCAACGGTTTTGCCGTCATCGTTCAGACGCATGTAGAATGCCTTGATTTCTGTCGGGTAGTCAATGAGGAAAACCGGACCGTTTACGACCTTTTCACAAAGGTATCTTTCGTGTTCCGTATTCAGATCCATTCCCCATTCGATCTTGTTGTTTTCAAATTTGACATCGGCGTTTTTCAGGATCTCAATCGCTTCGGTATATGTCATTCTTCTGAAATCTGAATTCTTAACTTTTTCAAGACGCTCCATCAATGTTGTATCGATGCGTTCATTGAAGAATTTCATTTCTTCCGGACATGCCGCAAGGACATATTCGATACAGTATTTCACCATATCCTCGATGACATCCATATCATACGCAAGATCCGCAAATGCCATTTCCGGTTCAATCATCCAGAATTCAGCCGCGTGTGTTGTTGTGTTGGAGTTTTCGGCACGGAAGGTCGGACCGAATGTATAGACATCGCGGAAAGCCAGCGCAAAAGCTTCAGCCTGCAGCTGTCCGCTGACAGTCAGCGAGGCATGCTTTCCGAAGAAGTCTTCTTCATACTTGTCATCCTGCCGTGTTGTTACGGTAAAGGTCTCTCCGGCGCCTTCAGCATCTGCACCGGTAATGATCGGTGTGTTGACATATACAAACCCCTGGCTCTGGAAGAATTCATGAATCGCCATAGCCAGACAGCTCCTGACACGGAATACGGCCGAGAATGTGTTGGTACGCGGACGGAGATGTCCGATCTCGCGCAGGTATTCAAAAGAATGACGCTTCTTCTGCAGCGGATAGCTGTTGTCGCATGCACCTTCCAGCGTAACCCCTGTAACATGGATCTCAAAAGGCTGCTTCATATCCGGTGTCACAACGTATTTTCCGATCACGGAGATCGCCGTTCCTGTCAGATATTTTGTGACCTCGTCATAATTTGCCAGCGTTTCACGGTCATACACCAGCTGTGCATTCTGATAATATGTTCCGTCGTTCAGGGCGATAAAAGAAACGTTCTTTCCGGCACGGTTTGTGCGGATCCATCCCTGAAGCTGAATATATTCCACCTGGTCTTTTTCCAGCTCTGTCCCTTCACTTGTAAGCTGATAAAGCTCACGGATACTCATTTCTGTAGGCATATATAATTCCCCCTTATTTATTCCTTCATTGCATTTGTCTGAAACACCAGCTCCTGTATGCTGGACACGATGTCCATCTGACGGACAAGAATTCCCGGAGGTACCGAGAAGTGTTCCATCACGAAGCTGACAAATCCGATAATTCCGTTTTCGATCAGGAGATCGACAGTCTGCTGGACATTATCCGGTATACATAATATAGCGATCCGGCATCCCGGTGGCATTTTTTCAGGCAGATCTTTCAGATCATAGACCGGTACACCTGCATCTCCGCATTTTTCCGGATCAATATCGAATGCACAGACGATCTCTCCGACAACATGATTCCAGTTATTGTAATTCAGCAGTGCTTTTCCGAGATTACCCACTCCGACGAGAATGATCTTCTCATCAAAGCTTACCCCCAGTTCTTCGGAAAACCGCCGGATCAGATCATCCACATTATATCCGTATCCCTGTTTTCCAAGGCTTCCCAAAAAACTGAAATCCCTGCGGATGGTCGTGGATTTGATCAGGACATAATATGCCAGTTCTTTTGACATGATCCTGTCCACACCCTCTTCCTTGAGTTTCCGCAGTGCTTTCAGATAGATCGGATATCTCTGCAATGTTGCCTTCGGCACTTTTCTGTTTGACATAAAAATACCTATTCATCATATCACATATCGGTGCCGGTTTGTGAAATCTTTCGTTTTATGAACAATCAGTTTCTTCACACGGCATTTCCAGACCCGGATCCGCAGCGGCATCCAGTGTTCCGAAAAGACCATGCTGCCATGCAACATAAGCGCTGGCACCGATCATAGCCGCATTGTCGGTGCAGTATTTTAACGGCGGAATGATCAGTTCCGTTTCGGGAACTTCCTTCATTTCTTCTTCGATCATGACACGCAGCCGGGAATTTGCCGCGACACCACCTGCCAGCACCAGCATGGCAGGATGATATTCCTTCACTGCCTGCACAGTCTTCTTCACCAGTCCGCCCAGAGCGGTTTCCTGGAAGCACCATGCAAGATCCGCCGGATCCACTTCATTTCCTTTCCGCTTCTCCCTGTCCGCCAGCTGCAGAACAGCCGTTTTCAGACCGGAGAACGAGAAATCGAAATCATTCTGCGTCTTCGGCACCGGCAGTGTATAGTGAGGCTTCCCTTCTTTTGCCAGTTTGTCGATCGCCGGTCCGCCCGGATATCCAAGTCCAAGAACCCTGGCAACTTTATCATAGGCTTCCCCAATGGCATCATCTGTAGTCGTTCCGATGACATTAAAATCCCAGTCATTCTTCATCCAGACCAGTTCTGTATGTCCGCCGGAAACGACCAGTGCCATCAGCGGGTACTTCAGTTCCCTGACAAACCGGTTCGCATAGATATGACCGGTCAGGTGGTGGATCGGGATGATCGGTTTGTGATACATCCAGGCAAGTGTTTTTGCGGCCTGGACACCGACATGCAGGGAACCGACAAGACCCGGTCCCTGTGTATAAGCTATCGCATCGATTTCTTCCATACTGCAGCCGGACTGTTCAATTCCCTCCGCAATAACAGCAGAGATATTCTCGACATGGATCCGGCTGGCGACTTCGGGAACTACACCGCCGAATTTCGTATGTACATCGATCTGGGATGACACGACATTGGAAAGTATTCTGCAGCCGTCTTCTATGACAGCGCATGCCGTTTCATCGCAGCTCGATTCAATTGCCAGTATTATCGTCATATTCCAATCCTCCAAGCGGTTTGATCATAAGGTACGCGTCTGTGCCGTCTTCATAATAGTTCCTGCGTACGGCAGCGTTGATAAAATCGTTCTTTTCATAAAGCGTGATCGCCGGCGTGTTGTCGATGCGGACTTCCAGCGTTATATTTTCGCAGTTCAGCCGAACCGCTTCCCTGATGCAGTGCTGCAGAAGCTCCTGCCCGCATCCCTGACGCTGAAACTCCTTCGAAACACCGATATTGGCGATCTGGGCCTGGTCATACAGGATCCACAGATCCGCATATCCGGCAGTCCGGCCGTCTTTTTCCAGAATAAATACCTGCGCAAAGGGATTCTCATGCAGCTCATAATGATATTGGTCCTCCGGCCAGGGATTCTCCGGGAATAGTTCTTTCTCCATTCCCAGGATCACCGGCAGGTCTTCATCCATCATTTCCCGGATCATTTTTTTACCATATAATCCGATGTGGATTTCAGATATTCCGGTGTAAGCAGATGGACATTCTCCACTGCCTTCCACTCGTTCTTCAGTGCCAGAAAGTTTTCCGCAAGATCCGGATAATTGTCCGGCAGGCCGGCAAGATGACCATCGCCGATAACAATGTCTTCATCCGACAATTCTATCTCATTGAGGGGAACAGCAGCGGTTTCCGTCAGCGGCTTCCCGTCATGAAAACGTGCCGTATAAGCCCTTTTGCCTCTTGCATCCAGCAGAACGGTGCAGTCTTTCTTTCCGGCATAGAGCTGCAGCGTTTCCAATGTATATAATTGCTTTCCGGCCATAGCACAGAATACTTTTGCAATGGTCATAGCAATTCTGACACCGGTGAAACTGCCCGGACCTTTAGTGATGACCACATTATCGATATCTTCCGGCCGTATATTGTTATCTTCTGTCATCTTTGTTATGACAGGGAAAATATATTCCGATTGTTTTTTCCAGCAGTCTTCCTGCACAGATGCGATCACCTGATCATCCTTGATCATGGAGACCGCCAGGAATTTATGACTGGTATCCATACATAATGTAATCATGCGATTTCCTCCAGCAGTTCTTCATATTGTTTTCCATATGCCTTCATATGAAAATTACGAGCGTCGTTTTCCAGCAGGTTGACAGATATTTCAAGATATTCCTCCGGGATCAGATCCGGTACGTACTGTGCCCATTCGATCACGGTTACGCCGTCGTCATCGAGGAGTTCTTCAAAACCGAGATCCTGGGAAATGCCTTCCAGACGGTATGCGTCAATATGATAGAGCGTCATATCCCCATGATAGATCTTCAGAATCGTAAATGTGGGACTCGTGACATTCTTTTTGATATTAAGCCCTTTTGCAATTCCCTGTGTAAGCGTGGTTTTTCCGGCTCCGAGATCTCCGTCAAGCAGGATAACCATATTTCCTTTCAGATGTGATCCTATCTTTTCACCAAGCAGATGTGTTTCTTCCCTGCTGTTCGTCTGTGTACTGTATTCGTGCATTGTATCCTCTCATTTCTGCCCATAATATCACTTTTGCAGAAGAAAAAAAAGGACATCGGAGATGTCCAGATAAATAACCCGGCAACGTGCTATGTTCGCATACACTA
>CADBPK010000042.1 GCA_902796465.1 uncultured Erysipelotrichaceae bacterium
AAAGAAACTGTTCGCGGCAGGTTCCGGAAAAAACAATCTGTATGATGTGCCTGCTTATCTGCGCAGGATCATCTGGTTTACCTTTCTCTTCGAGTTAGCCGGTTTCGTGCTTCTGTGCACCCGCCTGATCGATATATACGGAAACCCGGAAGGCGTGTTCCATTCTATGTTTCTGTCTGTATCTGCTTTTACCAACGCGGGATTTGACAGCTTTGCGGCTGACAGTCTGGCCGGATACGCGTCTGACCCGGTGATCAATTTTACTGTAATGGCACTGATCGTTACGGGTGGTCTGGGATTCATGGTCTGGTTTGAACTGAGTGACTGGTTCCGCAGCAGAATGAAGGAGAAGGACCTGCTTCACCGGAAGCGCCGGAGGATGTCCGTGCATTCCGTTGTCGTACTGCGGGCAACAGCCATCCTGCTGGCGAGCGGAATGATCCTGTTCTTTCTGTTTGAAACACGCAATCCGGGAACTTTGGCAGGAAAGGGACCGGATGAAAAGCTTCTGATATCCCTGTTCCAGTCAGTGACGCTGCGTACAGCCGGATTCGCGACGGTCAATATCGGCAGGTGTACACGGCCGGTGCTGCTGATCATGTGCATGTATATGCTGATCGGCGGATCCCCGGGCGGTACTGCCGGCGGTATGAAAACTACGACCGCTGCAGTTCTGTTCCGGACTGCGCTGAATACCCTGGATGACAAGCATAAGGATGCCGTGATCCGTTACCGCAGGGTGGCGCCTTCACTGCTGAAACACGCTTTTGTGATCTTTTCCCTGTACATTATGACTTTGTTCGTCTCGGTGCTGATCCTGACGATGACAGAGCCGCAGATCGACCTGCTTCCGCTGGCCTTTGAAGCCTCTTCTGCGGTTGCGACAGTCGGTCTTTCGACCGGCATCACGCCGATTCTGAGTGCAGAAGGCAAGATCATTATCATGATACTGATGTTTATCGGGCGTCTGGGACCGCTCAGTGTTTATCTGGCATTCCATAAAATTAAGGAAAAGACCCGGCACGTACAATATCCGGATGCGAATATCATCATTGGTTAAGGAGGAAAACTATGCCGAAAGAGAATACTATGACATATGCCGTGATCGGACTCGGAAACTTTGGCAAGGCAGTTGCGGAAACGATGGCTGCCGCAGGGCAGGATGTGATTGCGCTGGATAAAAATGCCCTGGCTGTACAGGATGTGATGGAAACCGTTCCGAACGCTGTCTGCTGTGATTCCATGGATATTGAAATGCTGAAGGAAGCAGGTATCCAGGATGTTGATGTGGCGATCGTATCCATGGGTTCCCATCTGGAAGCGAGTGTTACGACCATTCTGAATCTGAAGGAACTTGGTATTGAGCATGTCATCGCCAAAGCGACCAATGAACGCTATAAATATGTTCTGCAAAGGATCGGGGCCGATACGGTCATCCAGCCGGAATTGGAAATGGGGCAGAGAGTCGCACTTTCCCTGATGAACCCGAAGATCATCGATATCTTCCAGATCACCAATGATTACACGATCATGGAGATCAAGGCACCGGAACTCTGGTGCAACCGTCCGATCGAAACACTGCATCTGCGCTCGGTCTACGGCGTGAATATTATCGGTGTCCGTCACGGCGGTGCTTCAAAAGTTGAAACCGAAGTGAGCAGCGAGTACGTCATCCAGCCGGATGATTATCTGGTGATTGCGGCCAATGCCGCCAGAATCGCGGCGCTGGATCTGGACTGATACAGGACGCATAAAAAAGAATGAACGGGAACCTCTGCGCTTTTTGCGTGAAGTTCCTTTTTTATGTCTGCATGCGTATTGACCGGCCGGTCAATGACTGATATTCTGATGAAAAGAATATTGACTGATCAGTCAATATGCGGAGGATGTATGTCATTTGAAACATTTGAGAAACTGCCGGCAGAGAAGAAGGATTTGATCCTGAAGGCAGGCATCAGGGAGTTTTCCGTTAAATCGTTTCAGGAGGCCGGTACAGACAGGATCACAAAGCAGTGCGGGATATCGAAAGGGATCCTGTTCCATTACTTCGGATCCAAAAAAGATTTCTATCTTTACTGTCTGGAAAAAGCAATGGAACGGCTGACGGAAAAGACGGAAGCAGCGGAAGGAAATGACTTCTATGAGATCCTGTTTGCGGAAATGGACCGCAAGATCAGAAAATGCATGCAGTATCCGGATGAGATGCATCTGGTGAATATGGCTTCCCGGGATGTTTCTGCGCAAATAACACAGGAAAAAACGGAGATCCTGCGGAAATACAAAGAAGTTACGCAGAAGGAATCGGCGGAAATACTGGGCAGGGCAATGTCAGCGCTGGATCTGAAGAATGATATAAAGCAAAAGATCACTGCGGAAGGACTGCAGATCTATATCACAGCAATAATGAACAGATATCTGGTGCAGTATCAAGCAGAACCGAATGCCTTTTTTGAAAACAGCAAGAAGATACGGAAGGAGATGCGGGAATACCTGGATCTGATGCTGTACGGGATCTGCAGATAAGGAGAAATCATGAAGCATATCGGTATATTGAAAGCCATGAAGCTCTGCCGGGATTATGAAAAGATGCCGGAAGAAAAGAGGGAGAAAATCCGGACAAAGAGACTTCATGACCTGGTTGAATACGCAAGGAAGAACAGTCCATATTACCGGGAACTCTACCGGGACCTGCCGGAAAACTATACGCTTGCGGATCTGCCGGAAACAAATAAGAGAACGCTGATGGAGAACTGGAATGACTGGGTCTGCGACCGGGAACTGACACTGGAAGACGCGGAACGGTTCATGGAAAACAAGGACAATATCGGCCGTAAGCTGCATAAGAAATATCTGATCTTCACCACTTCCGGTTCGACGGGAAATCCGCTCGTATGCATCTGCGATCCTACAGCGAACAATATCATGGGCGGGATCAGTGCAGTCCGCAGTTATGCCAGAAGTAAAGATATGAAGGCGTTTATCAGAAGAGGCGGGAAAAGCATCGGCGTGTTTGCGGATGAAGGTTTCTATCTGGGCAACAGCAGTATCCGTTCCAGACTGCTGCAGATGCCGTGGAAGAAAAAGCAGCTGGCTGTTTCCAGCGCGCTGTATCCGCTTGAGAAGATCGTGGACCAGCTCAACCGTTTTCAGCCGGCTATGCTGGGCGGATATCCGTCCAACCTGGAACTGCTGATCGAAGAGGCAGAGCAGGGACGGCTGAAGATATCACCGGTCATCATCATGACCGGCGGGGAATACCTGTCAGACGCATTGCGGAAAAGACTGTCCGACACATTTCACTGCTATGTGCAGACATCTTATTCCTGCACAGAAGGCGGGACGGTTGCCTGTGAATGCCGGGCACAGCATTTCCATATCAATGATGACTGGCTGATCGTCGAACCGGTGGATGCGGCCGGTCATCCGGTGCCGGACGGGGTGCTGTCAGACAGGATCCTGCTTACCAACCTGTATAACTATACCCAGCCGTTTATCCGCTATGAGGTAACGGACCGGGTGATCATGCACCATGAACGCTGTGCCTGCGAAAATCCTTCCCCATGGATCGAACTGGAAGGACGGACGGATGATGTGACATCATTCACCGCAGATGGAAGGGATGTCCGGATCGCGCCGCTGTCCCTTTATGCCGTACTGAAGGAAGTCCATGAGATCAGACGCTTCCAGGCACTTGTTTATCCGGAAAACAGGATCGAATTGCGCATGGAGGAAAAGGAAGGGACGGAAAGAATGATGGCTTTTGCGGAAGCGGAAGAACGTATCCGCAGGTATCTGGAAACGCAGGGCATCCATGATGTGACTATAACGCTGTCGGATGATCTGCCGCGGCAGGATGCGCGCAGCGGCAAGTACAAGCACATCGTAAATATGCAGTAAAAGAAAAACATATCCCAGGATATGTTTTTTACAGCATGAGGCCTGGTTTTCTGTAATACTCCAAAAGGAGTTCCGCAAACCGGATCAGCGGTCTGCGGGTGTCCGAGATATGCGTACATAACACACAGGGCATGGAGATATCAGGTTCATAGGGGATCCATGTGTATTTCGGATTATGGTCATTGAGGAACCCCGGTGCGAGGACGACTGCTTCGTCAGCCTCTACATACGTCATGGATGTATCATGGTCGGGACTGTTGAAATAATTCACGGAAGGATCCTGGATGATCACGTTCTGGATCTTTTTCAGCGGACCGGGGGAACCGCCGCCGATCATGAGCGTACGTCCTTTCAGATCATCTTTGGTGATGATCTTTTTCTTTGCAAGCATATCATCATGACGGACGACCAGATAGATATGGGTCTCGAAAAAGTCATATGTGCGGATATCGGGCATATGGCGGATCCTGTCTTTCAGCGAAAAGACAATGTCTGTTTCCCCGGTCATGAACCGGTCAAGATAATCCCGGTAATTTACAGCGGGAGTAACGGATACGGCCGGATCCTCTTTCCTGAAAAGCCGCATGACTTCAGGGAGATAATAAACGGCTGAACGCAGGGGCATGCCGATGCGGATGTTGTCGCGGTACTGGGCGGAGAAGTTCTGCCCCTGTTCAACTGCCCTGGAAAGCTGGTCGTGGATCTCGCGCAGGGTAACGATGAACTGTTCTCCTGCGGGCGTGACTTCGGCGCCTCTGCCGGAGCGGTCAAAGATCCGGAAGCCGACCTCCTGTTCGACAGCGTTGATCTGATAAGTCAGTGAAGGCTGTGAGATAAACAGATTTTCGGCGGCGCGGCTGAAGTTTTTCGTTTTGGCCAGTTCAAGAACGGATTCGATATACTTTGTATTCATAAGACCTCACTATAAAATTATTTAATTGATTATAAGCATATACAATTAGACAATTCAATACATGATTTCTATACTGAAAGTGTAAACAGGAGGCACAACATGAAAAATCTTGTAATCTATTATTCCCGTTCCGGTGAAAACTACGTAAACGGAAAGGTAACAAATATCGCAAAAGGAAATACAGAATACGTCGCTGAATTTATCCGTGACAACTTCGGCGCAGATCTCTTCAAAGCAGAAACAGTAAAGGAATACGCAAAGAGTTATATGGACTGTATCAGGGAAGCACAGAAAGAGCTTGACCACGATGAAAGACCTGCCCTGAAAGAATACCTGAAGGATATTTCGGAGTATGACAATATCTTCATCGCCGGGCCGTGCTGGTGGGGAACATATCCGATGGCGCTGTTCTCAGCGATCGAAGGTCTTGATTTTACGGGAAAGAAAGTATTCCCGGTCATGACGCATGAAGGATCCGGCATGGGGCACAGCGAAAAGGACCTGCAGAAAATGATCAAAGGCGCACAGTTCGTAAAGGGACTTGCCGTCCATGGCGCTGACGCGAAGGATTCCGAACAGACTGTGGTCAGCTGGGTAAACAGAAATCTCTAAGATATGACAAAAGATGAAACGGATGTGCTTGCGGCATATGAGAAGATGCAGCAGGCAATGATCGATAAAGATCTTGCAATCATGAGACACCTCGTCAGCGAGGACAAGAAGTTCACGCATATGTCCGGGAAGAAACAGACAAGGGAACAGTTCTTCGGGGAGATCATGGACGGTACGCTGAACTATTACCGCTCGGATATCAGAAATCCAAGGATCACTGTAAACGGTGACCGTGCCAGGCTGGAAGCTGATGTCACGCTGACAGCGAAGGTATACGGTATGTCAGGGTCCTGGACATTAAATACAAACACCGATTTCGAAAGAATCAGCGGGGAATGGATCCAGACGGGATCAGACCGGTAAGAAAAATTAAATAACAGGAGGAAATAAAGATGATTTTCAACAGAAACGAAACAAAAGAAGTTGTTGTATTACTCGGTGCAGGAAGTATGGGTACAGCGATCATCAGACGATTCGCGGCAGGCAGAAAGATCCTCTTCGGTGATATCAGCCAGGCTAATCTGGACCGTGTCTGTGAAGAATTCACACGAAGCGGATATGACGCTGAGGGCATGATCGTCAATGCCATGGACAGGGAATCCATTGAACAGTTCGCTGCGAAGGCGGCTTCCCTCGGTGATGTGAAATATTATGTACATACTGCAGGTGCTTCCCCGTCCCAGGGCACACCGGAACACATCCTCAAACTGGATATGACAGGTACAGGCTATGCTGTTGACGCGTTCGGAAAAGTAATGGCCGCGGGCGGCGCAGGCCTGATCATTTCTTCCCAGACAGGATACATGTTCCCGATTCCGTATGATGTTGAGCAGACGATCCTCAATACACCGACAGAAGAACTGAAGAACATTTCCTGGATCACGGATAATGCCACAAGAAGCGGTACAGCTTACATGATCGCGAAGAGGATCAATCATCTGCAGGCAATGAAGGCAGCCGCGACATCCTGGAAGGAAAGAAGGGCAAGGATCAATACGCTTTCCCCGGGCATCATCGTTACACCGCTTGCGTATGATGAATTCAACGCGCCGGGCAATACCTATCAGAAAATGATCGATGCTTCCTCGGCAATGCGTACAGCTTCCTCTGACGAGATCGCGGAAGCAGGTGCGTTCCTGCTGGGTGAACATGCAGGCTTCATTACCGGAACAGATCTTCTGATGGACGGCGGTGTCATTTCCGCGATCCGCACAGGTGCCTACAGTCTGAGATAAAAAAGAAAGACAATGGAATATAACAGGCTGAATATCGGAACGATTCGCTTCCTGGCGTCCGGAATTTGAAAGTAAATAAAAACAAATATGACATATTAAAAGTTCACATAGGTGAACTTTTAATCATTGTTTCAGTATCCCGGCATTGCCTGAAGATCCATAAGTAAAACGAATGGATATGCCCCGGATTTTGAATTGTTCGCAGAGGGGATAAAAACATACACTGTAAACAGATAAAAGGAGATCTATATGGCAGGAATATTGACAGTATATTACTCAAGAAAAGGTGAAAACTATTTCGGAGGATCGATTCGTTCCATAAAAAAAGGCAATACGGAAAGAGTAGCGGAATATATCCGGAATGCGATCGGCGGTGATCTGTTTGAACTCGAAACCGTCAGGGAGTATTCCGAAAACTATAAAACATGTACGGAAGAGGCAGCTGCGGAAAAGAAAACAAATGCGAGACCGGCATTGAAAAAGCTTCCTGAAAGCATCGATAACTATGATGTTATTTTCCTGGGTTATCCGAACTGGTGGGGAACAGCACCGATGGCTGTATTCACATTTCTGGATTCGTTTGATTTCAGCGGAAAGATCATTGTCCCGTTCTGCACGAATGAAGGAAGCGGGATGGGAACTTCCGAAAGAGATATTCAGAGAGAATGTCCTTCGGCGGAAGTAAGATCCGGACTTACGGTCCGCGGATCAGACGCGGAAGCCAGTGAAGCGAAAACGGCCGCATGGGCGAAACAGAATCTTAAATAAGGAGAATAATATGAACGACTTTTCATTTCAGAACACAACCAAAGTACATTTCGGCAAAGACGCATTAACAAAACTTTCTTCTGAGATCATCCGGTACGGAAATAAGATCCTTCTTGTTTACGGCGGAAGCTATCTGAAACAGTGCGGTCTGTATGACAGGATCGTAAATGAACTGAAAAAAGAGGATATTGAGATCTTTGACTATGATCTGGTCAAACCGAATCCGCGTCATACAGATATCAATATCGGCGGAAAAATGTGCAGGGAGAACGGTATCCAGGCAGTGCTGGGAATCGGCGGCGGTTCAGCGATCGACAGTGCGAAGGCAATTGCGGCACTCGCTAAGGCAGATACCGATAATTGCTGGGATCTGGTCGTTGCAGGCAAGCCGATCACGGATGCGCTTCCGATCTTTGTGATCCCGACCATGGCATCAACAGGCAGTGAAATGGACGCAAGCTGCGTGATCTCCAATCTGGAAACAGAGGAAAAGAAGGGATATAACGGTCCGGCGATCCGCCCGGCTGTCACATTTGATGACCCGACAAATACATTTACAGTCCCTGCTTATCAGACAGCGTGCGGTTCTGTGGATATCATGTCACATACGATGGATACAAAGTATTTCTCCAAAGACGACAAGATGGATATGCTGTACAGGATGATGGATGAGCACCTGAAAACAGTTGTGAAATGGGCGCCGGTCGCATATAAGGAACCGGACAATTATGAAGCACGCTCCAATCTGTTATGGGCTGCCGCGTGGGCATTGAACAGTTTCATGACCTGCGGTGTCCGCCAGGCTACGAGCGTTCACGCGATGGAACACGAACTGAGTGCAGTATATGACATGGTTCACGGTCATGGGATTGCGATCCTGACACCGCGATGGATGCGCTATATCCTGAACGAGGAAACAGCCCCGCAGCTGGCGAGGATGGCCTACAACGTTTACGATATTCCGGCAGATACACCGGTAATGGAAGCGGCGGAGAAGACGATCGAATGCACGGAAAAACTGTTCTTTGAAACACTTGGTCTGAAGAGCAGGCTTTCGGATTTCAATATTGATGACAGCAGGTTTGAAGAAATGGCAAAGAACGCCTGCGGGAAAAACGGCGTCATCAAAGGATATGTTGACCTGTATCCGGAAGATGTCGTAAAGATCTATCGGATGTGTCTGTAATCTGCGAAAACAGTATACGGGAAAGGAATGTGTATGGAACAGTTTGAGTTTATTAAAAAGAATTTCGGTTTCGGAATGATGCGGATTCCCATGAAAAACGGGAATGTAGATCTGGAAGAAACGAAAAAGATGGTCGATTACTTTATTGATCACGGATTCAACTATTTTGATACCGCGCACGGATATATCCAGGGAAAGAGCGAACTCGCCATCAAAGAATGTCTGAGCAGACGTTATCCACGTGAAAGCTATATCCTGACGGATAAGCTCACGACAAGTTTCTTCAACAAGGAGGAAGATATCCGTCCGCTGTTTGAAAAGCAGCTGGAAGCGTGCGGTGTAGATTATTTCGATTTCTACCTGATGCATGCACAGAATTCGCAGCATTTCGAAAAATATAAAAGATGCCGTGCCTACGAGACTGCGTTCGATCTGAAAAAGGAAGGAAAGATCAGACATGTCGGTATTTCCTTCCATGATAAGGCTGCTGTCCTGGATCAGATCCTGACAGAGTATCCGGAAATTGAGATCGTACAGATCCAGTTCAATGATCTGGATTATGAAAGTGCTTCTGTTGAATCCCGCAAAGTATACGAAGTCTGTGAAAAACATGATAAGCCGGTACTGGTCATGGAACCGGTCAAAGGCGGAAACCTGGTAAGACTTCCGGACGAAGCACAGAATATACTGGATGAACTGAACGGGAACTGCTCCAATGCGTCATATGCGATCCGTTTCGCAGCTTCCTTTAAAAACATGCGTGTCGTATTATCCGGTATGAGCAATCTTGAACAGATGAAGGACAATGTTTCATTTATGGAAGATTTCAAACCCCTGAATGAACAGGAGATGGCAGCGGTAAACAAAGTATGTGAAGTATTCAACTCGAAGAAGATGATTCCCTGTACAGCCTGCCGCTACTGTATCGAAGAGAGCTCATGTCCGAAAAAGATCCTGATCCCGGATATGTTTTCCAACTTCAATACGAAGAAGACTTTCGGTGACTGGAATGCGGATTATTATTACAACAACGTGCTCATCCTGAGCAACGGCAAGGCTTCCGACTGCATTAAATGCGGAAAGTGTGAGCGGGTATGTCCGCAGCACCTGCCGATCAGGGAACTGCTTGTACAGGTTGCGGAAGAGTTTGAACATTAAAAAAAGGGACAGTTTTGTCCCTTTTCCGGGTTATAGTATAATTTGATCAGAGGTTGTCATGTTATTCAGGCAGATACAGTATTTTCAGAAAATCGTAGAATGCGGTTCCTTTACCGAAGCCGCAGACCAGTGTCATATCTCCCAGTCCGCGATTTCCCAGCAGATCAGGTCACTGGAAGATTCGCTTGGCTTTCTGCTGCTCATAAGGAAAGGAAGATCTTTTGAAGTTACCCCGGCAGGCAGGTACTTCTATGAAAAAAGTCTTCCGATCATAGCGCAGACAGAGAAACTATGTGCGGAAAGCAGGAAGATCGCGCTGAATGAGAATGCTGTTATTCATCTGGGTTATCTGAAAAACTACGGCGGGCATGAATTCCGGCAGGCCGTGATGGAGTTCACGAAAAAATACCCTAAAGTAGATGTACAGATCATGGCAGGCACACATGAAGAATTGTATGAAACACTGTTAAATGAAACTTCTGATCTTGTTCTGAATGATCAGCGAAGGGCATTTTCAGATGAATACCGAAATCTGATCCTGACGGAACATAAAGGATATATAGAAGTGCCTGAAGGCAGTTTCATGGCTTCCCTGGATTTTGTTTCAGTGGAGGAACTGGCGGATCAGACATGTATTCTTGTCACATCCCGCGGCCAGGAGGAGACCGACCGTGATTTTTACCGGGACATTCTCGGATTCCGCGGACAGTATATCTATGCATACAATATGGAAGAAGCGCATATGGCAGTCCTTTCGGGGAAAGGATTCCTGCCGGTGGAAGGATCGGTCGATTCCACGATGCCGGGTATACTGAAAAGGATCCCGCTTTACCGGAACGGGAAACAGGTATACAGAAGATACTGTGCCTTCTGGAAACAGGATAATTCCGGATTTTACATCGAGGAATTCGCGGATATCCTGGCAGAACAGTTTGCGAAGGAACAAGATTGATTCTTCAATCAGAAATACTTATCGATGAGGCCTGAAAACAAAATTGTTTCAGGCCTTTTGTTTTTTTAAACTGAAATCACAGGAAAAGGAATGATATGACATTGACAGTGAAAAACGAAAGAACAGACGACAGGGAACAGATCATTGCCTGTTATAAAGCAATGTATGACGGGATGATCCGGAAGGATATTGAGTATTTAAAGGAATATCTGGATGAATCGTATGAGCTGATCCATATGACAGGTGTGCGTATGGACCGGCAGGAATACTTTGATGCGATGCTGGACGGGACCCTGAATTATTACAGCTGTGAACATAAGCATATTTCTGTTTCCATCAGCGGCGATACCGCGGAGCTGACAGGAGATACGAGAGTAAGCGCTGCGGTATATGGCGGAAGCAGACGTTTCTGGAATCTGCGTCTTACATGCACACTGATCAGAAAAGGAGGAAAGTGGCGGATGACAAGATCTGCCGCATCAACATTTCTATGATGAAAATATGGATCGAAGGAAAAGAATACTTTATTGAAACAGAAGGCAGCATGCTTGCCGAAAATATCCTCGAATGTCTGCCGGCAGTCATGGATATGAGAAGGAACGGCAGTAACGAGTTTATCGCGGAACTGCCGGTGAAGCCTGTCAATGACGGAAGACATGTTTCCCGTGTCCGTCCGGATGAAGTTTATTACTATGAGGGCTGGAACGTACTGTGTCTGAATTACGCGGAAGCGGATATTTCACCGTATTATGTCAGCTATGTCGGAAGTGTCAGAGACGGGTCATTTTCGGAAGTACTGAAAAACGCAGGGAATAACCTGGAAGTAAGGATAGAGAGGTAAAACAATGAAAGACGTATTAATTCTTACCGGTGCCGGACAGATCGGCATGGCAATCGCACGCAGAGTCGGTTTCGGCAAAAAGATCGTAATCGGCGACAAGAGCATTCAGAACGCGGAAACGATTGCAAAGATCATGACAGAAGCGGGATTTGACACATACGCGATGGAAATGGATCTGTCCAGCCGTGAATCGATCGTAAATCTGATTCAGAAAGCACAGGAATTCGGACCGGTCAAAATGCTGGTCAATGCGGCAGGTGTTTCACCGAGCCAGGCACCGGTCGAAGCTGTATTGAAAGTGGATCTTTACGGAACAGCTGTGCTTCTTGAGGAGGTCGGAAAAGTGATCGCGGAAGGCGGGTCGGGTGTCACGATCTCTTCCCAGTCCGGATGGAGAATGCCTGCACTCACCGCGGAACAGGACAGATATCTGGCAACAGCCCCGGCGGAAGAACTGCTGGATGCGGATTTCCTGCAGCCGGAGAATGTCAGGGATTCCCTGCATGCGTATCAGCTCGCGAAACGATGCAATGAAAAGCGTGTTATGTATGAAGCAGTGAGATGGGGCGAACGCGGGGCAAGAATCAATGATATTGCGCCGGGAATCATTGTGACGCCGCTGGCGATCGATGAATTCAACGGACCGAGAGGCGATTTCTATAAAAACATGTTCGCCAAATGTCCGGCCGGAAGACCGGGAACAGCGGATGAAGTAGCCAATGTCGCAGAACTGCTGATGAGCGAAAGAGGCGCGTTCATTACCGGGTCAACGATTCTGGCTGACGGCGGCGCGACCGCATCTTATTTCTACGGTCCCCTGCAGCCGGGTCAGTAAACCGGATCAGATATGAAATTACGGGAGCTGTCATCAGACAGCTCTTTTTTGTGTGGTCATGAATGTATATAAATGATTTATAATAAAGACAGAAAGAAATACCTGAACAAATCATAATTGACGGAGGATGTTTTTATCATGAAACAGCAGGATGGAATGATGTGGGCGCTTGTCAAGGACAAGGCCGACGTCGGACTGACGATGAAGCGTGTTCCGATTCCGAAAGTCGGTACCAATGACGTAAAGATCAAAATACTGAAAACAGCGATCTGCGGTACGGATGTGCATATCTGGCAGTGGAATAAATGGGCACAGCACACAATTGATATCGGACGTGTGGTAGGACACGAGTATGTCGGGGTGATCGAGGAAGCAGGTCCCGGCGCCAGAGGGTTCAAGCCCGGTGATTTCGTATCCGGGGAAGGGCATATCACCTGCGGCAAATGCCGCAACTGCAAGGAAGGGCATAAGGAAAACTGCCGGAACGCGGAAGGCGTAGGCGTCAACCGTGATGGTGCGTTCGCGGAATATCTGGTCATTCCCTATGTCAATGTATGGCCGTGCTCTCCCGATATCCCGCAGGAGATGTACGCGATCTTTGACCCGTTCGGCAACGCGACGCATACCGCATTGTCATACAATGTTCTCGGCGAAGATGTCCTGATCACAGGAGCCGGGCCGATCGGCTGTATGGCAGCGGCCATTGTCCGGTTTGCCGGCGCAAGACATGTGGTCGTAACGGACTTCAACCCGTATCGTCTGGATATGGCAAAGAAACTCGGCGCTACGACAGTCGTGGATCTGAATCATGAAAAACTGGAAGATGTCATGAACCGGATCGGTATGGAGGAAGGCTTTGATGTCGGTCTCGAGATGTCCGGATCCGCCACTGCCCTGAACCAGATGATCCATGATATGAAGCACGGCGGCAATATCGCCCTGCTCGGACTGCAGGATCCGGATACACCGGTCGATCTTGAGACGGTGATCTTCAACGGTCTGAACCTGAAAGGTATTTACGGACGCAAGGTATGGGATACCTGGTACAAGATGACGACGATGCTGCAGGCGGGACTGGATATCGCGCCGATCATTACACACCATTTCGATATCCGGGATTATAAGAAAGGATTCGAAGCGATGATATCGGGACAGTCGGGAAAAGTCATCCTCGACTGGACACATCTGTATGATGAAGGAGAAACAAAATGAACAGACAGGAAATACTCAGAAAATACGCGGATGAAGTAACGGCAGTCAAGGAAGCCGGATTGTTTAAAGGGGAGCTGCC
>CADBPK010000043.1 GCA_902796465.1 uncultured Erysipelotrichaceae bacterium
CCGGTATGGCCGACCATGTCGCCGTTCGGATAGTTGCAGCGCAGGAACTGGTATTTGCCGGATTCGATCGCTTCAACCATCTTGTCGGTGATCTCTGTAGCCTTCATCCATGGCTTCAGTTCGAACGGGATGATATCGGAAGGAATTTCTTCCCATGTCTCGTTGGCGAACTTTTCAGATCTGTTGCCGTTCCAGAAGTATGTAACGTGACCGAACTTCTGTGTTTCGGAGCATGCATAGCAGTTCAAGCCCTTGTCCAGCAGGAATTCGCTCAGTGTGTGTTCAATATGTGGCGGTTCAACCAGGAAGTTTGCCGGGAGCTTGAGATCTCCGTCATACTGCAGCATACCTGCATAGTAGACAGCCGGTTTCTTTTCCTGAACAAATCCGTCAAAGCCGCTGTTCATGTAATCAAATGCTTTGGAGATCTCAACAGCACGGTCACCTCTGAAGTTGAAGAGGATCACGGAGTCGCCGTCATCGATCGTTCCTACAGGTGTGTCACCGTCTGCGACGACGAAGCCGGGCAGGAACTGATCTGTTCCTTCACTTTCAGGATAGAGTGCTTCGATCGCTTCTTTGGCTGTCGGGAACTTTCTTCCTTCACCCATGACATGGATCTTCCAGCCTCTTTCAACCATGGACCAGTCTGCTTCGTAACGGTCCATTGTGATGACCATACGTCCGCCGCCGGAAGCGATGCGGCCGTTGAATGTGTCGTCATTCAGTTCAGCGAATGTTTCTTCGACCTGGTCGATATATTTCGGAGCAGATCCTTCCGGTACATCACGTCCGTCGAGAAGAACGTGTACTCTGACTTCCTTGAGACCTTCTGCCTTGCACTGCTTCAGCATAGCGAGCAGATGTGAAATGTTGGAATGTACGTTTCCGTCGGAGAGCAGGCCGAGGAAGTGCATTTTTCCGTTATGTTCCTTTGCGTACGCAACAGCTTCCTTCCATGCTTTGGATTCGTAGATCGCGCCGCTTTCGATGGATTCGTTAACGAGTTTGGCACCCTGTGAGTAGACCTGTCCGCAGCCGAGCGCGTTATGTCCTACTTCGGAGTTTCCCATGTCGGCATCGGACGGCAGACCAACTGCTGTTCCGTGCGCTTTGATGGTCGTATGAGGCCATTTTGTCATCAGTTCTTCGATCTGTGGTTTGTAGGAATGTAATACGGCATTGCCTTTGTCCTTGTCAGTCCAGCCGACACCGTCCATTACTACCAGAACTACCGGTTTTCCCATTATATTTTTCTCCTTTTCTTATTGCAATAAGTCTACTACATACATACCACGAAAAGCCCTTATTGTCCATTGTGACCTCGCATGCAGGGCAAAAAAAAGAGAACCGTTTTCCGGCTCCCTGCATGTCTTTATTCTTTGATCGTGATCCTTCCTTCCACGTGCGCATCCAGTCCCTGGTGGGTGCTGAAATACTCCTCGACGATATTGTTGAAACTGGTCGCGACAACACGCGGCTTCATGTTCTTCTTTACATCTTCCAGGGGTACATTGAAGAATTCATCAAAATTCTGGTAATGATAATTCTGCATGGCGATCAGCAGTTCCTGCTCATCCGTGATCTCTTTCCCGTTATATTCCAGTTTCTCCAGCTCATGCGTGGATTTGCGGTAAACGATATGCATTCCCTTCGAAAACTGGTAGAACTCCGTATGTCCTTCCCATGCCTCATCCCGCAGGATGAACTGAATCATTCTCCGGATCTGTTCCCCGGTCACTTTCAGCATGTATACGCAGTCATCGAAAGGCGTGTTTTCCAGCATGTCCTGATATTCCACCAGCGGTCCGAGTTCCTTTTTCCGGATCGCGCCGGAACCCATGAACATGATGTCAAAGCTGCTTTCATCCTGCATCATATCCGCATACAGGTTGCCGAGTTCGGTTTCCTGATTCCGTTCCGGATGGGTCAGTTTCCTTGCCAGCCGGGTAACGATCCGTTTATATTTGGCATCCGTCACGTTTTTATAATTGTCGATCAGTGCGTCCATGATCTCGTCTTTGGGCGCCGTATCCTCATTGATCTCCTCACACGTCCACTTCATGGATGTGATCCGGTTTCGCCAGGTATCATATTCCAGGTCCAAGCGGCCGATGACGGAAGTTCCTGTACCTGCCTGCACGATCGGAATATTGTTTACGATCTCCGGGCCTTCCATAAAGGTATGCGAATGCCCGCCGATGATCAGGTCCACGCCGAGATCCGGGCTCAGTTTTTCCGCCAGCAGCCTGTCGTTTTCAATGCCGATATGCGTCAGAAGGATCGTCATATCCGTATCTTTTGTCCGGTAGTTGTCGCAGATCACGCCGACTTCCTTCGCGGCCGCGTCCACATCGATAAACGTACCGATGATCTTTTCACTCTTTGTCGTTGCCAGGACTTCCTCTGTCAGGATCCCGATAAAGAGGATCCGCATGCCGTCGATCTCGATATTCAGATAAGGCTGGAACAGCCTGGTATTGTTTAAAGTCACAAACAGGTTGGAATTGATGATCGGGAAACGGGCACACTTTTCCAGAAACAGAAGATGCGCCACGCCGTAGTCCACCTCATGGTTTCCGATGGTTGCCACATCGGGATCCAGCGAATTGACCATGTCGATCGTGGACAGTCCCATATATTCAGAATCAATGATGGATCCCCGGAACATATCCCCGGCCATCGCGTAGATCACGTTCTTTTCTTCCCCGCGAACCTTTTTGACAAAACCGCTCAGACGTGAAATACCGCCGGTTTCCCTTCCGTCTTCGATCTTCGGCAGGAAATCCCCGTGCATATCGTTGGAATGCAGAAGTGTCAGTTTCTTTTTTGCCATTGTGTAACCTTTCCGGCAGGGTCAGGCCGCTGCCTTTTCCGCTTCTGTCAGTTTTTCCAGCCATTTGCCGCGCTTCAGCCGGATCAGGAACAGGATCCCGCGGAAGCACAGTTCCGAAGCCATGGCGATCCACATGCCCTTCAGTCCCATGGTCCTTGTCAGCACGAATGCCAGCGTCAGTCTGACGCCCCAGATACTGACGAGGTTCAGGATACCCGGGATAAACGTATCACCGGCACCGCGCAGGGCTCCCGTTGCAACGATCGAAGCCGCAAACAGCGGTTCCGCAAGCAGTTCGATGCGCAGTACTTCCGCCCCCAGGCGCTGTACCTCCGGCACCGGCGTCAGAAATTCAAATACATACGGGCAGAGGAAGTACATCGCAACACCGGTGCAGGTCATGATCAGCACACCGATGAGCGTCGTCAGCCAGGCAAATGATTTTGCCAGGTCGCTTCTCCTGGCCCCTACCGCCTGCCCGACCATTGTCGTGGCCGCACTGGCAATGCCGTAGCCTGGCATGTAACAGATGGATTCGGCCGTCACCGCGAATGAGTTTGCCGCGATGGCGATCGTTCCCAGCGGGGCAACGATCTTTGTCGAAAGGACCTGCGCGGCACAGAGCGCGCTGGACTCCATGGCCATCGGCGCACCGATGCGGAAAGCCCTGTCGACAACATCCTTCTGCGGCAGCCAGCTTCCTGATTCATGGTTCAAAGCCAGGATACTGGACTTCGTAACCGCGTACCACAATCCGTAAACGGTGATCACCACAACGGCCAGTGATGTGCCCAGCTGCGCTCCAAGAACGCCCAGTCCCGCACCCGGCATCATGAACGTAAAGCCGGCAAGGGTGATCTGCCGCGTCGGGAAGATCAGGAGGGCATTAAAGATCACATCCAGCACACATTCCAGGCTGAACAGGATCGAAGGCACCTTCATATTGCCTGAGCATTGCAGCATATTCATGACGACCATGGAAATGATCCTGGCCGGGATGAATATGCAGAAAAAGATAAAGTAGTTTCTGGCATCCGTCCAGATGGAAGGATCCGCCCCGAGCCAGCGCGGCAGGACATTCCCGTAAGCGATCCCGATGAGGACCAGTCCCAGGGAGAACATGACTGCCGAAGTCAGCGCTTGTCGGAAGATGGAACGGGCATGCTTATATTCACCGGCACCGACCGCATGCGCGACCTGCACGGAAAAACCGGACGCGACAGCCCGCATGATGCCGCCGAACAGCCATGTGCTGGAAGAGACCAGCCCGATGGCTGCGGAAGCACCCGCACCGAGGACACCGACCATGGCGGCGTCGATATACTGCATGATGATTTCCGAGATCTGCGCCAGGATGGCAGGCATGCTGAGACGGTACACAAAAGAGATCCGGTCCCCCAGGGACATCTCTTCCTTACTGCGCATACGGGCGGTGAAATCCATTTCTGTCATAATCTGTATTATAACTTTATTTCATGCATGACACAAAGCGTATGACTTTGATTTATTCTTCAAAGCTTCTGAGGAAACTGATCATCTTCCCGTGCAGTGCTGCCGCCTCACGGGAATAGACAGTATCGAATCCCCTTCCGAGGAGATCTTTGTTGTCATTGGCGGAATCAAAGATCAGTACTTCATAGGGAACACCGTTTTCTTCCAATACCTCCGCAAAACGTCTGGCCTGTTTCCCGTAGGTTCCGGTATTGCCGTCCGACAGAAGTACCGGCGGAAATGCAGGTGTGATATAGGGTATGACATCCGCGGCTTTGGCAGTCTGATTGACGCCCAGATCGGTTTTTCCGTAATATTCCCGGAGCTGATGATAGGAAATATAGTCCGACAGGACGAGTCCCGTATCCGCCCCATACTGCGGGGAATAGAGCGCTGATGCCAGATACAGTCCGGCGATCTCATTTTCCTTTATACCATCAATGTATGCCGGATCACCGGATGCGGCCGCGTACTGTACAGCGATATCGGCGCCGCTGCCGCTGCCTGCCAGGATGATCTTCTTTGTATTAATACCGTATTCCTTTTCGTGTGTCTTCAGATGGCCGATCAGTTCGTCCAGCTGCAGAAGCGGGACAGGAAAACGATATGCCGGCGCAAAGGCATGGTTCATGGATACAACATCGTACCCTTCTTCCAGGCATACCAGCATCAGATGGCGGCTGTAGTCCTCTTCTCCCTTGTCGCCGTTCAGATAATTGCCGCCGTGGATCCAGATCACCGTTCCTTCCGGTTTTTCACAGGTCATCAGGTCGAAGATGCTGTTGGGATATGTATCCCCGTACTGCAGATTTGTCCGGAGTGCATAGCCTTCCCAATTCAGTTCTTCCGGGGCGGGATATGTCGTTTTATTGAAACCCGTCTGTCCGCGGAACAGCAGGTCCGGGTAAATATCTATGACCGCAAGAAAAATAAACACCAGGGTGAAAATAATGCATTTAACGATCCTGAGCACATATTTTGCATGTTCCGAAGGAAAGACCTTTTTCCATACACCTCTCGTATCGTACAGCTTCTTCACCCCTTCCAGAAAGCCTGTCAGGAAGGCGGAAGCGCGGAAGACCGTAAAAATCACCGGATGGTGAAATACGAGGTCGGCGATCCCGCTGACCAGGACAAGACAGCCGGAAATAAAGCGGATCCCCTTTTCTTTTTTCCTGTTCTGCAGGAACACATACCAGAGCGCGAAAGGAAGCGTAAAACCAACGGAAAAGACCCGGTGTGCCGTCAGATAGCCGGAAAGCAGGCTCATGATCCAGATGACTGTTGATGATACGTAGGAATAATCCGATTTATTGTTCATATTATCATTGTATCGGAATTCCGTGTCTTTTTCATAACCGTTGAATCTGCTATGATGGAGAAAAGAGTAAAGGAGTAATAATAATGGGTTTTCCGAAAGGTTTTTTATGGGGCGGCGCGACTGCTGCCAACCAGTATGAAGGCGGCTATCTGGAGGGAGGCAGAGGTCTCGCTACTTCTGATGCCATCAAGGGCGGAGACAAGGATCATCCGCGCAAGTACACCGTCAAGACAAAAGAAGGAGAGATCCTGGAACTTTCCCGTGAAGCATCCCTGCCGGAAGGCGCTGTGGGATACATCATTCCGGATATCTACTATCCTTCCCACCAGGCTGTAGACTTCTACCATCACTACAAGGAAGATATCGCTTTATTTGCCGAGATGGGCATGAATTCCTTCCGTTTCTCCATGTCCTGGTCCAGAGTCATTCCGGACGGCAAGGAAAAGGTTAACGAGGAAGGTCTGGCATTCTATGACGCAGTCGTTGATGAATGTCTGAAGTACGGTATTGAACCGATCGTGACGATCGCGCATTTCGACGTACCGATGGTGCTGGCAGATGAACTCGACGGCTGGCACAGCAGGAAGCTCGTCGACTATTTCGTCCACTATTCGGAAGTGCTGTTTGAGCATTTCAAAGGCCGTATCCATTACTGGATGACATTCAATGAGATCAACATCCTCAGATCATGGATGCAGCTGGGAATCCACTCCGTGGAACCGCAGGTACGCTACCAGGCAGACCACCACATCTTCGTCGCTTCCGCAAAGGCAGTCCTGCGCGGACATGAGATCGATCCGGAAAACAAGATCGGCATGATGGTCGCATATGCGCCGACCTATCCGCTGACATGCAAACCGGATGATGTCATGAAAGCACTTGAAGCGATGCGGGCAAGACAGTTCTACATCGATGTACAGGTCAAGGGATATTATCCGAACTACCAGCTGAAGTGGTTTGAAAGAAACGGCGTCAAGATCGAGATGGAAGAAGGCGATCTGGATGTTATCGCAAAAGGAACAGTCGACTATATCGGCTTCTCCTATTACATGTCCAACACTGCTTCCGCAGATCCGGAAGCGGAGATGGCAGGCGGAAACCAGCTGATCGGCGGAAAGAACCCGTATCTCGAAGCTTCCAGATGGGGCTGGCAGATCGACCCGATGGGACTGCGCATCTCCTTATGCCAGATGTATGAGCGTTATCACATCCCGCTGATGATCGTTGAAAACGGCATCGGTGCCCTGGACGTAGTGGAGGATGACGGCAGTGTCCATGATGATTACCGCATCAACTACATGCGTGACCACATCAAGGCCATGAAGGACGCCATTGATATTGACGGCGTGGAACTCTGGGGCTACCAGCCATGGGGACACATCGACCTCGTATCCGCCGGAACAGGCGAAATGAGAAAGCGCTACGGCTTCATCTTCGTTGACCGCTATGATGACGGCACAGGCGATTTCTCCAGAAGAAAGAAGGATTCCTTCTACTACATGCAGAAGGTATACAAGTCCAACGGCGAAGATATCGACTGATCAAAGTGAGACAGGCAGGAAATTTCGTTTCCTGCCTTCTTTTTTTTATGCATTGTCCTGCGTTTTTCCCTGTTCTTTTCTTATAATGAATATATATTTGTCAGGAGGATATTTATGCGAAAAGCATTTCGATATCTGAAGCCTTTTGCGCTCTCTGTGCTTGCCGTGATATGCCTGGTATTCGCACAGGTGCAGCTGGAGCTTTCCCTGCCGGATTATATGTCCGGCATTGTGACCTACGGCATCCAGTACAGCGGCATTAAAGAAACACTGCCGAAAGCGGTAACGGAAGATACATACCGCAAAATGCAGGTATGGATGTCAGAAGAGGAGCACCCTCTTCTGGAAACAGCTTACCGGGAGATCAGCGCCGGGGATCCGGCTTATATTTCCCGCTATCCCGCCCTTTCCGAAGGACCGGTCTATGTGCTGGAATCGGAAGAGAACAAGGATGTGCTGGAAAAGGCATTCCTGATCACGGCCATGCTGAAACAGCCGCAGATCCTGGAAGCCATGAAAATGGAGAATGAAGACGCGCTGTATGCGGCTCTGGCGGAACATCCGGAAATGAAGGAGATGATCCTTTCCGGCATCGAAAAACAGTTTGAGGGTTATACCGCTGAAAACATGGACGGTGCCCGCCGCATGATGATCAAAAGCGAATATGCCGCCCTCGGCGTCAATGTGGAAAAACTGCAGAGCGGTTATATCCTGAACGAGGGACTGATCATGCTGGGAATTGCCCTGCTGTGCTCCCTTACCGCTGCCCTGTCCGGCTATATTTCCTCACGCACCGCGACCGGTGCCGCCCGGAATATGCGCCGGGATGTATTTGCCAAGGTGGAATCCTTCTCCAATGAAGAATTCTCCCGGTTCTCCACAGCATCCCTGATCACGCGCACGACCAATGATATCCAGCAGGTCCAGCAGCTCATGAACATGATGCTGAGGATCGTGCTGTTCGCGCCGTTCATGGGACTGACCTCCCTGTTCAAAGTACTGCGCTACCGTGAACTTGCCGGGATCCTCGGCTGGGTGATCCTGATCATCCTCGTCCTGATGGTGATCATCCTGTATTTCACCATGCCGAGATTCCGCATCGTCCAGCAGATGGTGGACCGTCTGAACCTGGTCACCCGCGAACAGCTGAGCGGCATGCTGGTAATACGTGCTTTCAACAATCAGAAAACAGAAGAAAAGCGCTTTGACGAAGTCAATACGGATCTCACAAAACTGAATATCTTCCTGAACCGTGTCATGGCGGTCATCTCCCCGCTCATGTCGCTGCTGATGAGTTCCGTTTCCATCGTGATCATCTGGGTCGGCGCCTCCCATATCGATATGGGCACCATGCAGATCGGCGACATGCTCGCCTTCCTGCAGTATGCCATCCATGTCCTGATGTCCTTCATGATCGTAGCCATGATCTTCATCATGATCCCCCGTTCCGCAGTATCTGCCGGCCGTATCTTTGAAGTGCTGGAAACAGAACCGGCGATCAGGGATCCCGAACATCCGGAACACCTGCCGGAAGAAAACCGCACCATTACATTTGACCATGTCTGTTTCCGCTATCCAAACGCGGAACAGGATGTTTTGCACGATATCAGCTTTACCGCTTCACCCGGGGAGACCGTCGCGATGATCGGCTCCACCGGATCCGGCAAATCCACCCTGATCAACCTGATCCCGCGCTTCTTTGACGTCACGGAAGGCTCCATCCGTTTCGGTGACACCGATATCCGGAATGTCACGCAGCATGAACTGCGTCAGAAGATCGGTTATGTGCCTCAGAAGGGTGTTCTCTTCTCCGGCACCGTGGATGAAAACCTGCGCTATGCGGATGAAAACGCCACGGAGGAAACCCTGCAGAATGCCCTGGAAGTATCGCAGGCGGCGGAATTCGTTTCCCAGCTGCCGGAAGGCAGGAATGAAATGATCTCCCAGGGAGGGACCAACGTATCCGGCGGACAGAAACAGAGACTGTCCATTGCCCGGGCATTAAGCAAACCCTCCCAGGTCTATATCTTCGATGACACATTCAGCGCCCTGGATTACCAGACGGACGCAAAACTGCGGGAAGCGCTGAACCGCATGATCCGCAAGACGGGATCAACGGTATTCATCGTTGCCCAGCGCATCAGTACGATCATGCACGCGGACAAGATCATTGTCCTGGATGAAGGCAAGGTCGCCGGCATGGGCACGCATAAGGAACTGCTCGCAGACTGCAGCGTCTATCAGGAAATCGCAGGCTCCCAGCTGAGCCGGGAGGAACTAGGCTTATGAGTGAGAGAAGAAGACCGAAGACCGGCATGCGCGTAAGACCGGGCATGATGGCCGGCGAAAAGGCCAGAAATGTCAAAGGGACTGTACGTCAGCTGATCCGCTATATGCGTCCCTATTACCTGCAGACACTGATCATCATTATCTTTGCGGCAGGTGCCACCGTATTTACCATCACCGGTCCCAAGATCATGGGAAGCGCGACGACCAAGCTTGCGGAAGGCTTTGTAGCCAAGTATTCCGGCAAGGGAGGGATCGACTTCGACGCGATCCACAAGATCCTGCTTACCCTGCTTACGATCTATCTCGTTTCCGCATTCCTCAACTATCTGCAGCACTGGATGATGTCCGGTGTCACACAGAAGATCACATATCGTCTCCGTAAGGAGATCTCGGAAAAGATCAACCGTCTGCCGCTGAAGTATTTTGATACACAGACACACGGCGAAGTGCTTTCCCGCATCACCAATGACGTAGACGTTGTTTCTCAGTCACTGAACCAGTCCGTCCAGCAGATCTTCACCTCGCTGGTTACGATCATCGGCATCCTGTACATGATGATCAGCATCTCCTGGCAGCTGACCCTGATGGCGCTGATCATCGTACCGCTGTCCGGCATGGCCGCAGCCCTGATCGTGCAGAACAGCCAGAAGTACTTCAAGGCGCAGCAGGATACGCTGGGCAATGTCAACGGACATATTGAAGAGATGTACGGCGGACATATCGTCATGAAAGCCTTCAACGGCGAAGAAAAGAGCATCCGGGAATTTGACGAGCTCAATGAGAGGCTGTACCAGTCCGCATGGAAGGCACAGTTCATGAGCGGGATCATGCAGCCGATCACAAACTTCATCGGCAATCTCGGCTACGTAGGCTGCTGCGTGCTGGGCGGCTGGCTGGCTGTGCACAACGGTCTCTCCATCGGCAACATCCAGGCATTTATTACCTATGTGCGGAATTTCAACCAGCCGATCACCCAGACTGCACAGATCATGAACATCCTGCAGGCAACGATTGCCGCTGCCGAACGTGTATTCGAATTTCTGAATGAAGCGGAAGAGATCCCGGATCCGGCAGAACCGCTGTCCGTACGGAACGAGGCGGGCGAACTTGCCGTCAAAGGAAATGTTACATTTGACCATGTCCACTTCGGCTATGATCCCGAGAAGATCATCATCCATGATTTCTCAGCGTATATTGCCCGCGGTTCACAGGTCGCCATCGTCGGCCCTACCGGCGCCGGCAAAACGACGATCGTCAAGCTGCTCATGCGCTTCTATGAGCTGAACGGCGGTGCGATCTATGTGGACGGCAGGGATATCTCAAAACTGAAACGGAATGATCTGCGTGACTGCTTCGGCATGGTTCTCCAGGATGCCTGGCTGCACAGCGGCACGATCATGGAAAATATCCGCTACGGACGCAAGGACGCAACGGATGAAGAAGTCATCAAAGCCGCCAATGATGCCTATGTGGATCACTTCATCCGCACACTGGAGAACGGCTACAACACCGTGATCAATGAAGAATCCACGAATATCTCGCAGGGCCAGAAACAGCTTCTGACCATAGCCCGTGCTTTCCTGTCGGATCCGCGCATCCTGATCCTGGACGAAGCGACTTCCTCGGTCGATACCCGTACGGAGATCCTGATCCAGAAAGGCATGGAAAACCTTATGAAAGGAAGGACTTCCTTCGTGATCGCCCACCGTCTTTCCACGATCCGCAATGCGGATATGATCCTGTGCATGGATCATGGCGATATCGTGGAGATCGGCAGCCATGAGGAACTGCTCGCCAAGAACGGCTTCTACGCGAAGCTGTACAATGCCCAGTTCGAGCAGCCGGAACTTGTTTAAGATAGATTTTGGAGTTCGATAAAATCGTTCTATAATAGTCTCATGAAAAAAGATCTTAAAGTTATTTGTGATGAATTTCTGGTCTATCAGGATATGGTTAAAGATCAGTACTTCGGCGGCTACCGGACCGTATACCCGGTATGCGCCTACATCTATCTCGCAAAGCGGGAAGTTCCGAATCTGGACTTTCTGCGTTACTGCAAAACACTGATGAAAAAGGAATTCGGTGCGTTCTCCTCCTTCCGCTCCTACGGGGAAAAGATCTTCACCGTCCTCCTGGCAATTGATCCGGAACCGGAAAGAAAGCTTGCCCTGTCGCTGGCAGCCTACCAGTTCCTGCGCACACGCTTCCACGGCAGCGCATTTCTGCCCCTTCTGGCATTGTGGATGACGGACAACGTCGTAACGGACGATTATGTCGTCATAGCGGAAAAGACAAATACCATCTACCGCATGATGAATGACGAGCATTTCTTCCTGACCACCTCGGAAGATGTGCCGTTTGCCGGACTCCTGGCCATGACTGACCGGGATGAGCCTGCGATCATCCGTGAAATGGAATATATCTTTGACCGGCTGAACAAGCGCTTCCCGTTCCATAAAAACGCAATGCAGACACTGAGCCAGGCACTGACATTATGTTACGGGGATCCTGACGAGAAATGTGACAACCTGTTCTCCCTGTATTCCAAACTGGAGAACAAAGGCATCCACTACAGCAAGTCCTATGAGATCGCCATCCTCGGCATCCTGGCCAATATCGGCATCGACCACGGCATGATCCTGCGTGATTTCTCGGAAGTTGATAAATACCTCGCCAAACAGAGCGGCTACGGTTTCCTCGGCTTCGGCAGAAGAAGCCGCTACATGCACACCGTCATGATCCTGATGTCCTATCATATGGCCAACAACATCGAAGCAGTCAATGCCGTTATCCTGGCTGCCCTTCTGGAGATCCAGGAATCACAGCAGGCCGCTGCCGCAGCTGCGTAAGCATTCAAATGAAATCCAAAAAACAGGTGATGTGAAGATCACAGCAGATCTTCCCGTTCACCTGTTTTCTTTTTTATGTATTATTTCAAAACATACGAATATATTCATTATAGAAGATGACTTGATTGTCAAATTATTCGTCGCTTATATTCACAATATGTTGACATTCGCCGAATTATTGAATACTTTGATAAAGAAATGAGGTATAAAACTATGGCGACAACAAATCTGAATATCAGAACTGACAAGGATATTAAGGATCAGGCAGAACAGATTTTTAATGAACTGGGCCTGACGATGACCGTAGCAGTTAACATTTTTCTGCGTACAGCGATCAGGGAACGCGGTATTCCTTTCAGTTTAAAGCTCGACAAACCGAATGAAACAACTGCATCCGCTATCGAAGAAGGAAGACGTCTTGCGGCTGACAGCAATTCAAAGGGATATGACAATCTGGAGGACTTAAAAACTGCGCTTGATTTATGAAATATACCGTCAAATTTACCTCTCAGTTCAAAAAAGATGTAAAACTTGCAAAAAAGCAGAAAAAGGATCTTGATAAGCTGTTTGATGTTATCGGAATTCTTTCTGCCGGCGGGGTACTTGACGGAAAATACCGGGATCATGAATTGTCCGGAGAATATCACGGAACACATGAATGCCATATACAGCCAGACTGGCTTCTGATCTACGAAATAATGAATGAGAATCATGTTCTGATGCTGAATCGTCTCGGATCACATTCTGATTTGTTCAAATAAAAACAGGTGATGTGAAGATCACAGCAGATCTTCCCGCTCACCTGTTTTCATTTTGTATTCTGCGCCCAGTTCTTTGAGCGAACCGGTGCCTTCCGGCGTTATGCCGTCGATCCGCATGTCCGGATTCTTCCGTTTGAAGAAAGCCGCAACACGTTTCGCCTGTTTCGGAAAATCACATTCGATGGTAAATGTATCATCTCCCTGTGCCACATACAGGAAACATTTGCCGTTCTTGCCGTCTGCGTAGGCGATCCGTTCAATGCCGGTAACCGGACGTTCCGTTACCTGCAGGTTTTCGCATACCAGCATCCGGTCTTCCAGAAACATGGAATGATGCGCCATGCCTCCGTGCTCGAAGTATTCATCCGGATTCTGTATATTTTTAAATACCTTCGCACATGCGAATTTTTTCTTGTAGTAGAGAAATGTCATGATCGCCAGGATCACCGTGAGAATGATCATCAGCGGTCTGACTTTGGAAATGTTCTTGTCATTCCGTATGAATGCCAGGACAAAGATCAGGATCGCCGGCAATGTCAGTCCGAAGCTGTACCGGTAGCTGATGAGTGACTGATAAAATCGTTTTGTCATTCTTCGTCCTGCCTGACATGTCCGCTGGAGATGCCGGCTGTTTCCTTTTTCAGCGGCAGCCACGGGATGAATTTATTGATGCATTCCTCCCAGAATACCCAGTCATGACCGCCGCCCCATTTGAGGTATGTCAGGTCATAACCAAGTTTTTCCAGAAGTGCCGCGAATTTGTCATTCGGTGTCACCAGGAAATCTTCCGTTCCGCATGCCATCCAGATCTTCGGCAGCTGCAGGCCTTTCTTCACATCATCCTCTGCCAGGAATTCCGGATCGTTGACGGAACCGTCATAGTCTTTGATATCATCGAGATCGAACATGGTCTCATACATCTTCCTTGTACAGAAGATCTGTCCTGGATCATTGGTGGAATTCAGGATGCCTTCCTTGTTGATGCCTGCGCTGAACAGACCGAGATATCCGAATTTTTCCGGATGACGCAGTCCGTTGACACAGGCACCGAATCCGCCCATGGAAAGACCGGCCAGGAAGGTATCTTCCCTTTTCTTTGATACAGGGAAGGTCGCTTCAATGATCTGCGGCAGTTCCTCGGCAATAAAAGTGCCGTACAGGTCGCCGCTCTTTGTGGAATCACAGTAGAACTTGTTGTCTCCGCTCGGCGTCACAACACACAGGTCATACGCGTCTGCCAGTTTCATTAATGTTGTGCCGCATACCCAGTCTGTATAGTTGCCGAAGATGCCGTGCAGAAGATACAGGACCGGATATTCTTTTTCCCTTGGTTTCTCGCCGAGGAATGTACGCTTGTCAGTCGGAATGACCACATTGACGGTAACCGTACGCTTCAGACTGTTGGAAAAGAAATTCATTTCAATCAGTGCCATAATAATCTCCTTTTATTCGACAGCGTTGATGATATCCATCACGGCTTTCCTGATTTCCGCATTGACTGCCAGGGCTTTTTCACGGGATTCCTGTCTGGTATAGAAATAGAATTTGATCTTTGGTTCCGTACCGGAAGGACGCACTGCAAACCAGCTGTCATTGTCCAGATAGAAACGCAGGACATTGGATGCCGGGATATCTTCATAACCGTTGATATAATCGATCAGTTTAATAACTTTAGAACCGGCGATCTCCTGCGGCGGATTTTCCCGGACATGTGCCATCATGCGCTTGATCCGGTTCGCACCGGCAATGCCGTCCAGAACCAGGTTGGGTTCATCTTCGGCATAGAACCCGTATTTTTCATACAGTTCCTGCAGGACCTGCCAAAGGGATTTTCCCTGCTTTTTGTAATAGGCAGCCGCTTCCGCCACCAGCATGCCGGCGGAAATGCCGTCCTTGTCACGGATCTCCGGACATACCGCATAACCGACAGATTCCTCATAACCGAAGAGATACTGATAGCCTTTTGCCTCGAGTTCGGGAATCCGGCCGCAGATATTCTTGAATCCTGTCAGGGCTTCGAACATCTCCACACCATAGGCATTGGCCATGACCGTGCTCATGGTGCTGGTAACGATGGATTTGATCATCATGCCCTTTTCCGGCAGTGTTCCTGCGTCCTTATGGCCTTCCAGGATGTAGTTGACCAGGAGGTATCCGGTCTGGTTGCCGTTGAGCGGGATATAGTTTCCGCTTTCATCACGCAGTTCGATCGCAAAGCGGTCACTGTCCGGATCCGTTGCCATCAGCAGTTCCGCACCGACTTTCCGGCCGAGTTCCTCGCTCATGCGGAATGCTTTCGGGTCTTCCGGGTTCGGATAACCGACTGTCGTAAAATCGGGATCGGGATACCGCTGTTCCTCGACCATATGCCAGTTGCGGAATCCCCTGTCTTTCATCATCTGCGCAAACGGTACGGCGCCGCATCCGTTCAGCGGTGTATAGACGACCGGGATATCCAGGTCGAGCTCATCACCGGAATGGATCGCAAGCTTCTCAATGGCATCGAGATATACACGGTCCCATGATTCCGGAAGAACGATGATCTTCCCGTCTGCCACTGCCGTATCGAAATTCAGTTTGCGAACCTGTGAAAACATATCCACCGCATGGATATGATCCATCATGGAATCAGCGATCGCACTGCTGACCTGGCATCCGTCTTCCCAGTATGCCTTGTATCCGTTGTATTCCTTCGGATTGTGGGAAGCAGTGATATTGATGCCGGCGATCGTCTTCAGCTGACGCACCATAAATGCCAGCTGGGGCGTCGGACGGAGATCCTCAAAGACATATGCCTTGATGCCATTGGCCGCAAATACGGAAGCTGCCAGCTGTGAGAATTCCTTTGAGAAATGTCTTGGGTCATGCGCAATGACAACACCCCTCTGCATCGCTTCTTCACCGTATTCCTTGATATAGTCCGCAATACCCTGGGTAGCTTTGCCGACCATGTATACGTTCATGCGGTTGGTTCCCGCGCCGAGTTTCCCGCGCAGGCCTGCCGTACCGAATTCCACATATTTATGGAACCGTTCCTCGATCTCGTTGTCATCGTCCCTGATCTGCATCAGTTCTTCATAAAGCGGATCATTCCGATCCAGTTCTTTACACCATCTCTGGTATCTTTCCAGCGTATGCATATGATAAACCTCTTCTAGTTTTCTGAATTCATTATGTCACAAACAGGCTTCTGTTAGTAGCCCGGATCGACGCGTACGGCACTGCCGCCTTCTTTCGCCTTCGTGACGATCAGTTTGCGCTGGATCTTTTCTTCCAGCTCCTTCCGGTGGCTGATGATGCCGATCATCTTCCCGTTGGTGGACAGCGATGTAAGCATCTCTATAGCTTCATTCAGCGATGTGTCATCCAGGGTACCGAAGCCTTCATCGATAAACAGTGCGTCTGCCGTAATCCCGCCGAGATCCGATGAGATCCTGTCGGAAAGCCCGAGTGCCAGGCTCAGGGAAGCCTTGAAGCTTTCCCCGCCGGACAGGGAACCTGCCGGGCGGACGCGTCCGGTATAATTGTCCAGCACATCCAGGTTCAGCGCGTTCTTCCCGCTGATCTCTTCCGCGTCCTCGTGCCGGCGTAATTCAAACTGGCCGGATGTCATCATATTCAGGCGCACATTGGCCGCCGCAATGATACTGTCAAAACCGGCTGCCTGCACATACTGTTCCAGGGTGATCTTGTTTTTACCCTTCATATTGCCGTTCACCAGCATGCTCAGCTCGCTGTACAGGATCTGCTGTTTCCGGATCTCTTCCGATTCCTGCGTCCCTTTCCGGATATGGCCGAGAACGGTCTCGTTGTTCTTTGCCATATGTTCCAGCTGATCTGCTTCCTTCCGCAGACTTTCCGCTTCTGCTTTTCTTTCCCCCAGTCTGGTTTTCAGTTCCGTCTCATCCTGCGGTTCTTTTCCTTCGGTTTCCTTTTTCAGACGTGTGATGGTTTCCTGCGCAAGCAGGCATGCCGCGTCATAATCTTTGATGATCTTTTCTTTTTCCCTGATCTTTTCCTCGCCGATCAGGTACAGTTTCCATTCCGCTTCGTCCGCAAACCTGTATTCCTTCAGGCTGCCGGCAAAATCCTTCGCTGCCTTTTCAGTTTTCTCATGCGCCGATTTCAGCAGGTTCTGATCTTTGACATAAGCGGTATCCGCCTTTGTTTTTCTTTCTTCCGCTTTTCTGAAGGCTTCCTGGGTAGCTTTCAGCGCGTCTTCGATCCTGCGGATCTCTGCTTCTTTTGCCTTGCGGGCTTTTTCCGCTTCTTCCAGATTGCTGTATTCCAGGGAACCGATGGCTTTCAGGGATGCCTGTACGGCTGCCAGCTTCCTGCCGTTGTCGGCAGCTTCCGTCTGGAGTTCTGACAGCTTTGTATTTGCCTGGTCCAGTTCCTTCCTGGCCTTATCATTCTTTGTGCCGGCATCCTGATATGCCTCAGAATCCTTTTTGTATTGTTTCAGCGCCGCGTTCTCTTTCCGCATGAACGCCTTGATCTTTTCCGAAAGAACGGCGATATCTGTTTCACTTCCCGCTTCAAATCCGTAAACCGCAAAGGATTCCAGTATTTCCTTCTGTTCCTTTTCCGTCCGTGCACGGGATTCCTGTGCCTGTGTCTGCGCCAGGGCAGCGGCGGTTTTGGCGGTTTCCTTGGCAGTACGTGCTTCTTTCGCCTCGCTGCGCGCTGTCTTCAGTTCTTCTTCCGTACAGCTGGCTTCCGGCAGCTGTGCCGGGGAAGGATGGTGCACGGATCCGCATACCGGACATGGCTGTCCGTCTTCCAGATGTCCTGCCAGGATACCGGCAATGGAATCATCATAAATTCTTTCCAGAAGATGATATCTTTCTTCTTTGCCGGTATATACTGCGTAGGCTTTTTTATAGGCTTCCTTCTTTTCCGCACATTCCTTTTCTTTCTTTTCGCAGGCGGGGATGTCTGTTTCAACGATGGTATTGAACCTGTCGGACAGATCCTGCAGGACAGTTGTTTTTGTCTTCTGTTCCGCATACAGGTTTCCGGCTTCTTTTCTTTCTTCCCTGAACGCAGTCCTCTCCGCGATCTCCTTCTGCAGGGTACGGATCTCTTCCTGTTTCTCCTTCAGGCTGCTTTCCGCATCCTTTTCTGCCTTGAGGTATTTCTTTTCTTCCCTGCGCAGATCATCCCGTTTCTGATACTGACCTTCTGTTTCCTTCATGCGGGAAACTTCCGTTTTCAGGCTTTCTGCCTTCGGTTTCTCTTCTTCCGCCCTGTCCTGATCCGTTTTTCTGACCTGCAGGTTTTCCGCGGCGTCCTTTGTCTCCTGCAGTGAATTTCTGACAGCTTCTTCCGCATTTTTTTCTTCTGTCTGCGCCGTGCATAAAAGCTTGTGCACAGGCTCCACGTGATACAGCGCTGACTTGTTTGCGGTGAGATCACTCTTTGCCTGATTCATATCCGCTTCCTGCTCAGCCAGCTTGGCGGCGTTTTCCTGTGCCGCTTTCAGCTGTATGAATTTGCGGTTATTTTCCTGTACAAGGGTATATTCCGCCTGGAGCTTGTCTGCCTGTGTGCGGATATTCTTTTCTTCCTGTTCCGTCTCTTCTTTTTTTGTTTTCTGTTCCGCGATCAGTTTTTCCAGGACTTCCATCATCTCGCCTGTCTGCCAGACGCGTCCGGTTTCCTTGATCGTTTTCTGCAGGGACCTGATCTCTTCTGCGCACGCGCTGTCTTCCGCATAATCCGCCCCGCTGAAATACTGCATGATGCTGCGGTCCTTTTCTGACAGCTGACGGCCGATCTCGCCTGCCTTTTCCTGCAGGATCTTGCCCATCTTCGCATAGCCTTCGGTCATGAATATCTTCTGCAGGATGACCGTACGCTCATTGCTTTTCGCATTGAGCAGGTTATAGAACTCTCCCTGGGCGATCATGGAGATCTGCTTGAACTGGTTCATATCGATTCTCAGCAGATCCAGTACGGCTGCCTTTACCTGCTTGATGCCTTCGACCGGCTTGTCATCCGGCGGATGCAGAATCGCGTTTGCCAGGACCTTTTTCAGGCCCGTGCCGCGCTTTTTCGCCGCATAGTATTCCGGATTACGGACGATCCGGTAGGTTTTGTCTCGGTGGGTAAATATCA
>CADBPK010000044.1 GCA_902796465.1 uncultured Erysipelotrichaceae bacterium
CAGACATTCCAGCATCGGGTTGCCCCAGTCAAAAACGGTTTTGCCCAGTTCGACGGATCCTTCCGGGATACCGGCCCAGTACGGGCTGTCTGTTGTCATTTCGTGTGAGAGTTCCACCCATTTGTAGTTTGTTTTCAGATCCTGCAAAAGATCCCAGAGCTGATATGCCATGATTCCCTCCTGTCAGACTTCGTCCTGTTTATGGCCGGTAATTACTCTTCTGTTGTTTTACGGTATCCTTCGGCGATCATCTGCGCACATGTTTCAATACCGAGTGTTGAACTGTTCAGGCACAGGTCGTAGTTGTGGTAATCACCGAATTTCTGATCGGTATAGATCTCATAATACGCCTGTCTTCTCTTGTCATTATCACGGATATGCTTTTCCGGATTATCTCCGCCTTCATGATATACTTCCGTGATCCTCTTTATCCTGTCCTCCTTGTCGGCGTAAACAAATACACGGAAGAGGTCTGCTTTATCCTTCAGAATATAATCCGCGCATCTTCCGACGATAATGCAGGGTCCTTTTTCGCTGATATCGCTGATGATCCTGCACTGCAGTTTCCATATCTCATCACGGTTGGAATATGAGTAAAAATCCGGAGCGATCATTGCCGCGAAGAATCCGCCTCCATCTGCGTTCTCACTGTTGTCACGGATATAGTTGAAATCAAATCCGCTCTCATCGGCAATCTGGGCAATGATCCGGGAGCCGTAGTAATCCAGCCCGAGCAGTTCTGCACAACGGCGTCCGATACCGCTTCCGCCGCTTCCGTACTGACGGCTGATGGTAATGATTTTGTTCTTCATAGGATTTCCTCCTGTACCTGCATATTATTGTACACTTTCCGCGGAAAAAATGTATGACAGAAACCGTGAATTATGCATACTTTATTTACAAAACATGTCCTGTTGACTATGATGTGCTGGAATGGAGAAATCAGATGAAAATACTTGTATCCGCATGCCTGCTCGGCTTTCCCTGCCGGTATGACGGGAAACGCTGCCCGTCGGAAGCAGTGATCAGACTGGCAGAACAGCATATACTCATACCGGTATGTCCGGAACAGAGCGGAGGGCTTCCGACACCGCGCATCCCCTCTGAGATCAGGGAAGACCGTGTCATAAACCGTGAAGGAAAAGATGTTACCGGGGCATTCCGCACAGGTGCCCTCATCGCGCTGGAAACCGCAAAGCTGAACAGGATCGATACCGCCGTACTGAAGTCAAAAAGCCCGTCCTGCGGATGCGGCATGATCTATGACGGATCATTCCGCGGTATCCTGACGGAAGGAGATGGTGTATGCGCCTCCCTGCTGAAGCAGAATGGAATCAGCGTATACGATGAATCGCAGACAGAGCGGCTGTATCATGCCGGCGAAAAATAAATGTATCGTTTCTGTCTTTCATTGCCCTTTTTCATTTCCTGTTTTGAACGTATAATGTAGATAACAGGAGGATAATCATATGGCTGAAATCAAGATTGAAGAATATGTCCAGAAAGCACTGGCAGAGATCAAAAAAGCGCCGGAAAAACTGGCAGAGATCGCCAAGAACAATGAAGTGCTGCGGAAGATTCTCGGTGATGACGGAAAGCTCTCCAAAGATGATCTTGACCGTATCGTTGCCGGTCTGAAGGAAACAGCTTTTGTAAAAGGCATCGTCGGTGAAGACGGGAAATTTGATAAGGATGATATCACCAGGCTTACATCCGATGCAAAGAATCTCGGCGAAGAGCTGATCGGAAAAGCAAAAGATTTCTTCGAGAAAAAATAACAGGGTATCCCCTGCTATTTTTTAATTTTTCATTATCGGGATGTTTTTTCCGAAAATGAGCATATAATATCGGCATGAGTAAAACAAAAAAGAAAAAAACCCGGATCGTCCTGATCGCGGCGTTGTTGATAGCTGCTGTACTGGTTTTCTGTTTTGGAATCAACCGGTGGCAGGTCGTTATTACGATGCATGGAGATGACCCGCAGCGGATCGAGTTTCCCGATACATATGAAGAGAAAGGCGCGGATGCTGTATTTACAGGAACAATTCTTTCCTTTGTACGGTACAGTCTGCCTGTCATAACGGAAGGAGAACCGGATACAGAGAAACTCGGCACAAGCTGGATCACATATAAAGCAGATCTCTGGCTGTGGCACGGAGAAGCAAAACGCGAAGTGATCGTGGAAGACACCACTGCGCCGGTGATCCATCTGAACAGTATCGATGATTACTATACCCTGCCGAATCACCCGTACAAGGAAGAAGGCTACACATGTGTTGACAATCACGATGGGGACCTGACGGAAAAAGTGGAGACAAAGGAGGAAGACGGTCTCGTTTACTACACCATAACCGATTCTTCCGGCAATACTGCGCAGATGACACGTGAGATCGTCTATGATGACAGGAACGGACCTGTCATCACGCTCGACGGCGGAAAGGAACTGGTCTATTACAACGGCACTCCGTTCCATGATTCCTATTCCGCATCGGATGACGCAGACGGTGATGTTACAGACAAGGTGACCGTCGAAGGTTCCGTCGACACTTCCGTTGACGGGGATTATAAACTGACCTACCGGGTAAAGGATTCATGGGGAAATGAATCCACAGCCGTCAGGATCGTGCACGTAAAACCGCGGCCGGTCAATGACGCCTCCAAATATGCGGACGCATCGAAGCTGATCTATCTGACCTTTGACGACGGACCCGGCCAGTACACGGAACAGCTGCTGGAGATCCTGGACAGATACAAAGTCAAAGCAACATTCTTCACAACCAGTGCCTATCCGGCATATGCCTACTGCATGACCAAAGAAGCACAGGCAGGCCATACGGTTGCGGTCCATACCGCCACGCACAACTATGCCCAGATCTACGCTTCCGAGGATGCCTACTGGGCAGATTTCAACCGCCAGAATGACGTGATTGAAAAGATGACCGGAAAGCGTTCCAGCCTCTTCCGGTTCCCCGGCGGTTCCTCAAATACCGTCAGTGCATCCTACAACAGCGGTATCATGACGCGTCTCGCTGCACAGGCGCAGAATAAAGGATATGTCTATTTTGACTGGAATGTTACAAGCGGTGATGCCGGGACTACCACAAATACGGAAACAGTGTATAATAATGTGGTTTCAGCCATTCAGGCAAATTCGAAACACGGATATCCTTCTGTCGTGCTCCAGCATGATGTCAAAGGATTTTCCGTCAACGCTGTGGAGCGCATTATCCTCTGGGGACTGGATAACGGTTATGTATTCCTGCCCCTTTCGGAAGGCAGTCCGACAGCGCATCACACGATAGCTAACTGAGGTTTTATATATGACAGCGAAAAGAAAAACACGAAAAAAACGATACGTCAACGCGCAGTTTCTCTGGTTTCTGCTGCTGATATCCGCAGGATTATTCTTCTGGTGTTTCTACACCATGCCTATGTTCCCGAAAAGATGGAGCTGGTTCCTGCTGGCAGCACTGATTTCCGTTGTAATGCTGAGCGGCATCTTTACATCTATTGCATCACACCGCAACTGGTTCATCCGGCTTCTGAATGCAGGCCTTTCCCTGATGCTGATCATCGGGTCGATCTATCTGCCTGTATATAAGAACAAGGTATCAGACCTGTTCAACTCCGTATTGGGAGATAAAGTCAAGATCAACCTGTATGCCATGCAGTCATCTCCGGATAATCTGGAGGAATACAAGGATTCAGTATTTATTACGACGTATGCCCTGGACAGTGAAAACCAGGATTACGCTCTCAGTAAGATCCGTGAAGATCTCGAAACCGAGATACAGTCCATCGACAGACCGACGGTTTACGACAGCGTCGGTGCCCTGTACCGCACTGAAGGTCAGATCCTGATCATGGCGGAAGCGTATGAATCTGTCATTGAAGAAACGGAAGGATATGAAAACTTCCGTGAGGACACCAAGATCATCGCCACCTATTACCGGACCATCAATACGAATATCAAGAAGAGTGATGCCAGCCTGACCAACAAGCCGTTTACCATCTTCTTCGGCGGAAATGACCAGGAGGGCGAACTCAGTCTGATCGGCAGGACCGATGTGAACATGCTTGTGACGGTCAACCCGAATACGCATCAGATTTCCATTGTTTCCGTACCGCGTGATTCCTACATTCCCAACCCGGCACTGGGATACGGCAATGACAAGCTGACGCATCTCGGCATCAACGGGATCGAGAACACAATGAGCGGTCTGAGCAACTATTTCGGCATACCGGTCGATCACTATGTTCTGATCAACTTCACGACCTATAAGAAGATCATCGATGCTCTGGGCGGCATTGATGTATACAATCCCTATGCATTCCGCTATACATGGGATAAGAATTACTACTTTGAAGAAGGCAATATTCATCTGGACGGCCAGGCTGCTCTGTATTACGTCAGGGAGCGTTATACCCTGCCTGACGGCGACTTCGGACGCAACATGCACCAGCAGATCGTTATGAGCGCTATTCTCGACAAAGTAACTTCTCCGGAAGTCATCACGAAGTTCGATAAACTGCTTTCCGCAATGAAAGGAACATTCGTGACAGACCTGTCTGACAGCGCCATCTACGGAATCTGCGAAAAGCAGCTGGATGAACAGGTCAAGTGGAACACTGTGCGCTATGGTGTTCTCGGCACCACGGGCGGAGCGATCTGTGCGGCTGCACCGGGTCAGAAACTGTCCGTTGTATTCCCTTA